>NZ_VRMC01000079.1:0-26933 GCF_008369905.1 Pseudonocardia sp. EV170527-09 | reverse complement strand
TTCTGCATCTTCGGCGGCACCGCCATCACCCAGGCCCAGCAGGGCACACAGTTCTCCGACGACTCCAACGTCCAGCTGTTCCAGGTACTCGGCGCCTACCCGTGGGCGACCGTCACCGGCCTGCTCGTCATGGTCCTGGTCGCGATCTTCTTCGTCTCCGGCGCCGACGCCGCGTCGATCGTCATGGGCACGCTGTCCCAGCGCGGCACCATCGAGCCCAGCAAGTGGGTGGTCGTCTTCTGGGGCGCCGCGATGGGCGCGGTCGCGATGCTGATGCTGCTCACCGGGGGCGAGGACGCCCTGTCGGGCATCCAGAACCTCACGATCCTGGTCGCGGCACCGTTCGTGGTGATCATGGTGCTGCTGTGCGTGGCCCTGCACCGCGACGTCCGCCGTGACCGGGTCATCCTGCGCGCGGTCAAGAGCGCCGAGGTCATGGAGCAGGCCGTCGACTGGGCGACCGACAACCACGGCGACGACTTCTACGTGAAGGTCGGCTCCTTCGCCAAGGACGACGGGGTCACCGACGTGGACCCCGGGGGAGCGGCCGTCCCGGTCGCGGCGGTCGACCCGCTGAGCGTCCCGGCAGACCCGCAGCGCCCCGACGGCGACGCGACTCCGACGGACGACGACGCCACCCCGGTGGACGGCGACCGGTCCCCCCAGGTCACGACGGTCGAGCGCCACTGAGCCGGGCACCGGCCGGGACGCGCTCCCGGCCGGTGCCCGGCTCAGGCCGTGCGGAGCTCCACGCCGGCCTCGGCCAGCTCGGCCAGCGCCCGCTCCGTCGTCTCCGGGGAGACCCCCGCGCAGTGGTGCAGCAGCACCGTCGTCGCGAGCCCGAGCCGTGCGGCGTCGAGCGCGGTCGCCCGGACGCAGTGGTCGGTCGCCAGGCCGACGACGTCGACCTCGGTCACCCCGCGCTCGCCCAGCCAGTCGCCGAGCGGCTGGCCCGACTCGTTGGCGCTCGCGCCCTCGAAGCCCGAGTAGGCAGCGGTGTAGGCGCCCTTGTCGAAGACGCACTCGATCGGGGCGACGTCCAACGCCGGGTGGAACGACGCGCCCGGCGTCCCCGCGCGGCAGTGCGGCGGCCAGGAGTCGACGAAGTCCGGGGTGTCGGAGAAGTGCGGCCCCGGGTCCACGTGCACGTCCCGGGTGGCGACGACGTGGTCGTAGGCCGTGCCGTCCCGGCCGCCGGTCGCGAGCGGCCCGATGCCGGCGGCGACGGCGGCCCCGCCGGCCACCGCGAGGGCGCCGCCCTCGCAGAAGTCGTTCTGGACGTCGACGACGATCAACGCTCGGGCCATGGCTCAGCTCCCGGTGAGGAAGGTGGTCGGGATCGCGGGCTCGCCGCGGGACAGCTTCAGCCCCTCCCACGGTACGGCGACCAGCGCCGTCCGCAGCCGCTCCCGGGCGGACTCCAGGCCGGTGACGGAGTCGTCGGCGACGACCTCGCCGCCCCGTACCAGCGGCTCCGGCAGCACCCGGTCGTGCGGGCCGGGGACCGGATCGGCGCCGTAGGGGTACACGACCTCCTCGACCGCGGTGCCGGTCGGCTTGAACCGACGCAGCGCCGCCTTGCGCCCGCCGCGGGACTCCTTCGCGCTCGACCGCTTGGACACCGGGCGCCCGTCGACCTCGACGAGCTTGTAGACCATTCCGGCCGTCGGCGAGCCCGACCCGGTGACCAGGGAGGTCCCCACGCCGTAGGAGTCGACCGGCTCGGCGCGCAGCGAGGCGATCGCGTACTCGTCGAGGTCACCGGACAGCACGATCCGGGTCCCGGTGGCACCGAGCGCGTCGAGCTGCTCGCGGGCCTGGCGGGCCAGTACACCGAGGTCCCCGGAGTCGATGCGGACCGCACCCAGCCCGGGGCCGGCGGCCGCGACGGCGTGTGAGATGCCGCGGCGGATGTCGTAGGTGTCGACGAGCAGCGTGGTGTCGGTGCCCAGGGCGGAGACCTGGCTGGCGAAGGCGGACGGCTCGTCGTCGTGCAGCAGGACCCAGGCGTGCGCGGCCGTGCCCGCGGTCGGGATGCCGTGCCGGGCACCGGCGGCGAGGTTCGACGTCGTCGCGAAGCCCGCCAGGTACGCCGCCCGGGCGGAGGCCACGGCGGCCTCCTCGTGGGTGCGCCGCGAGCCCATCTCGATCAGCGGCCGCCCGGCCGCCGCGGTCACCATCCGCGCTGCGGCCGAGGCGATCGCACTGTCGTGGTTGTAGATCGACAGCGCGAGGGTCTCGAGGATCACCGCGTCGGCGAAGGTGCCGGTCACGGTGAGGACGGGGGA
Organism: Pseudonocardia sp. EV170527-09; assembly: GCF_008369905.1. Taxonomy (NCBI): domain Bacteria; kingdom Bacillati; phylum Actinomycetota; class Actinomycetes; order Pseudonocardiales; family Pseudonocardiaceae; genus Pseudonocardia; species Pseudonocardia sp. EV170527-09. The sequence continues at coordinate 24,645 of NZ_VRMC01000079.1, read as the reverse complement.
GCCGGGGAAGTACAGCTCGCCCTCCGGGTAGCCGTCGACGTCGCCGGAGAAGCGGTAGTCGCGGAGCCGATCCAGGGTCGCCGCGTCGACGACCGGGGTGAGGAACTCCAGGTCGGCGTCGGAGAAGCGGAAGCGCGACAGCGCCTCCAGCAGCCGCCCCGTCCCGGCGACGACGCCGTAGCGGCGCCCGTCGGGGAGACGGCGCGCGAACAGCTCGAAGACGCAGTGCCGTTCCGCGGTGCCGTCGGCGAGGGCCGCCGCCACCATCGTCAGCTCGTAGCGGTCGGTCAGCAGGGCCGTGCCGGTCATGGTCGGGAGCCTACGGCCGCGCCTGCCGACGTGGTCGGGGCCGCGCTGGTCGGTGCCGGAGCGGTCGGGCCGGGGCTGGTCTCGGGGGCCGTGTCGGGGGCCGTGCGGTCGGGCCGGGACCCTCGTCCCGGCTGTGCCACCATGGGGCGCATGTCCGCGCCGTCACCAGCGCCGTCCCCGGCGCCCACCGAGCAGGTCACGCCCGACCTGGACGAGTCCGCCGGCCCCGACACGCCGTGGCAGGCCATCGTCTGGAACGACCCGGTCAACCTCATGTCGTACGTGACCTACGTGCTGCAGAAGGTGTTCCACTACCCCGAGGCGAAGGCCACCGCGCTGATGCTCGACGTGCACCACAAGGGGCGCGCCGCCGTGTCGGCCGGTGACAAGGACACCGTGGAGGGGCACGTCGCCCAGCTCCACGCGGCCGGCCTGTGGGCCACCATGCAGCGGGCCTGAGGGTGAACGGCTGGAAGCGCAGCGGCCGCGGCGACCGCGTCCGCTACACGTCCGGGTTCTCCGGCGAGGAGGCCGTCGTCCTGCGGGGGCTGTTCACCGAGATCCGCCAGATGCTCGCCGGTCGCGCCGAGCTCGCGTCCACCGACGAGCTCGCCGAGCTCACCGGCATCCGCACCGGCCCGACGTCGCGGCCGACCGACCGGGTGCTGGCCCGGCTGCTGCCGGACTTCACCACCGAGGACTCCGACCTCGCCGGCGGGATGCGCTCGCTGCACGAGCCGTCGCTGATCGAGGCCAAGGACGCCGCAGCGGCGACCGTGCTGGACACCCTGCCCGAGGCGGGTGGACGGCTGGAGCTCACCGAGGCCCAGGTCGACGCCTGGCTGGCCGCCCTCAACGACGTGCGGCTCGCGCTCGGCACCGCCCTCGACGTCAGCGAGGACATGCCCGAGCAGCTGCCCGACGACGACCCGCGGGCCCAGCACCTGGGCGTCTACCACTGGCTGACCTACGTGCAGGACTCCCTGGTCCGGGTTCGCGTCCGGGGGCTCTGATCCGCCCGGCCGACCGCCGTCACCGGCGCACGATCCGGTCGGTGGACGGCGGGGTCAGCCCGGGGTTCGCGCCCAGGTAGGCGACGAACGCGTCGAGGTCCACCGGCCCGCCGACCAGCTCGGTCCCGGCGGTGAAGGTGTCGAAGCCGTCGCCGCCCGCGGACAGGAAGTTGTTCGTCGCGACCCGGTAGCGGCCGCCGTCGGTGACCGGGACACCGCCGATCGCGATGTCGCCCACCCGGTTCCCCGTCACCGTGTAGCGCAGGTTCGACGAGCTCTGCAGCACCGTCGGGCCGTCCTCGACGGTGAACTGCTGGTCGAGCACCGCCCGCAGCTGGGCACCGGTGAGCGTCATCGTCTGCAGGATGTTGCCGAACGGCTGCACGGTGTAGGCCTGCCCGTAGGTGACCCGGCCGCCCGCGCCGGGCACCAGGTCCGCGCGCACCCCGCCGGGGTTGGTCAGCGCGATCTGCGCGCCGTCGCCGCGGGAGGCGGCGAGCTGGGCGTCGGCGATCACCGTGCCGAGCGGGGACAGCCCGGTCGGCCCGGCCGCGCGCAGCAGCGGCCCGGCCACCGTCCCGACCGGACGCTCGGCCAGCGGCCGCGACTGCGCGACCGCACGGTCGACGACCTCGGCCACGCCCGGGTCGGGGGTGACGTCGCGGGTGACGACCTCGTTGCGGGCCGTCGTCGCGCCGCGGTCCACGTCGCCCTCGCCGGTCAGGGCCAGGTCGACCACCGACAGCAGCCTGCCGAACGACAGGCCCTGCACGAACGGTCGCGGGTTCCCGGCCGGGTCGGTCGCCGAGCACAGGTACTGCTGGTGGGTGTGCGCGGAGAACACCGCGTCGACGTCGGCGGACACCGCGGCCGCGATCCGCGACGCGGGCCCGCCGGGCTCGATCGCGCAGGCGTCCGGGCCGCCGTCACCGGTCGTCTCGTCGCCCTGGTGGAGCAGCAGGACCTGCGCCCGCACCCCCTGCGCGGTCAGCCCGCGCGACGCCGCGTCGACCGCGGCGACCTCGTCGCCGACCGCCAGGCCGCGGATGCCGTCGGGGGAGACCAGGTCGGGCAGCTCGGACAGGGTGGCGCCGATGACACCGATCCGGGTCCCGCCCGCCTCCACCACCGTCGACGCGGCGAGCGCGGGCCGCCCGGAGCCGTCGGTCACGTTGGCGGACAGGATCGGGAACGAGGTGCCGTCGTAGGACGGGGTGAAGCGGCAGCCGTCGGTCGGGTGGCAGCCGCCGTGCTGCAGCCGGCGCAGCTCGGCGATGCCTTCGTCGAACTCGTGGTTGCCCGCGACGGACGCGGCGACACCGATCCGCTCCAGCACCTCGACGGTCGGCTCGTCGTGGAACAGCGCCGACGCCAGCGGGGACGCGCCGACGTTGTCGCCGGTGGACAGCACCACGCTCGCCGGAGCCTGTGCCCGCAGCGCCGCGACGTGCGCGGCGAGGAACGCGGCACCACCGGCCTCGACCTGCGCGCCGGCGTCGTCGGTCACCCGGCCCGAGGACCCCGAGGGCGGTTCCAGGTTGCCGTGCAGGTCGTTGAGCGCGATGAGCCGCACCGTGCCGGGGCCGGGGGCACCCGGGGCGGGACGGCCGGAGAGCGTCACCGCCTCGACGGTGACCCCCACCGCCAGGACGACGGCGAGCAGGGCGGCGAGGACGATTCCGACACGGCGACCGGAGGAGGACACGCAGGGCAGTATGGAGGCACCGTCGACCGCCGGGCCGTGGCCGGGATCACAGACCGTGGTGTCGAGTGCGTGAACGCCGGGTGCGGGCCCGGCGGGTGTTCGGTCCCGCCGCCGGGGCCGCGTATCCTCACGTCGTGCTCGTCCTCAGGTCCGACCTCGTCGATGCGATCGTCGCGCACGCCCGCCGGGACTTCCCGGTCGAGTCGTGCGGGCAGCTCGTCGGTCCCGAGACCGGTGAGCACCCCGAGCGCTACGTGCCGATGACCAACGCCGACGAGGTGGCGAGCGACTTCGCCTTCTCCCCGGCCGAGGACATCCGCCTGGAGCGCGAGCTGGACGCGGCCGGTGAGCGCCGCATGCTCGTCGTCCACTCCCACACGCGGCTGCCGCGGCGCCCGGTGGCGCACACCGGCCTGCCCGAGGCCTACCCGTCGCCCAAGGACGTCGCCCAGATGGAGTGGACCCCCGACCAGCACTGGCTGATCGTGGGCCTCGCCACCGCCGACGCCGAGCCCGAGGTGCGCTCCTACCACCTCGCCGACGGCGAGGTCGTGGAGGACGAGCTGGCGGTCGTGGAGTCCTACATGTTCTCCCACACCGGCTCCGACGACGTGCCCGACCGGGCCTGATCGACCCTCTCGCGCACCCGCGCCGGAGGTTGCGCGGGAATGTCGCCGTACTCCGGCCGCGTTGCCGCGTGCAGAAGTCCACGCCAGAGCGACCCCACCAGGAGTGATCACCGACATGGCCGTCTCCGTGTCCGTCCCCACCATCCTTCGCACCCACACCGGCGGCGAGAAGACCGTCGAGGCGAAGGGCGACACCGTCTCCGCGGTCATCGACGACCTGGAGTCGCGGCACAGCGGCATCAAGGACCGTCTGATCACCGACGGCAAGCTGCACCGCTTCGTCAACATCTACGTCGACGACGAGGACATCCGTTTCGCCGGCGGCCTGGAGGCCCCGGTCAAGGAGTCCTCGACGTTCACGATCCTCCCGGCCGTGGCCGGCGGTCGCTGAGCCCCACCGGAGATCGGTGCCGGGCGGCCCGCCCGCCCGGCACCGGCGCGTGAGGAGATCCCGTGCGTTACGACTCGCTGCTGCACGCCGTCGGCGACACCCCGCTCGTCGGGCTGCCGTCCCTGTCGCCGTCGGAGGACGTGCGGCTGTGGGCGAAGCTGGAGGACCGCAACCCCACCGGCTCGATCAAGGACCGGCCCGCGCTGGCCATGATCGAGGACGCCGAGAAGCAGGGGCTGCTCACGCCCGGCTGCACGATCCTGGAGCCCACCTCGGGCAACACCGGGATCTCCCTGGCGATGGCCGCGAAGCTCAAGGGCTACGAGATCATCTGCGTGATGCCGGAGAACACCTCCGAGGAGCGTCGCCAGCTGCTGGCGATGTACGGCGCGCAGATCATCTCCTCGCCGGCGGCCGGTGGGTCGAACCAGGCCGTCGCCCTCGCCAAGCAGCTGGCGTCCGAGCACCCGGACTGGGTGATGCTCTACCAGTACGGCAACCCGGCCAACACCGACGCGCACTACCGCGGCACCGGCCCGGAGATCCTGCGCGACCTGCCGTCGATCACCCACTTCGTCGCCGGGCTCGGCACCACCGGCACCCTCGTCGGGGCCGGGCGCTACCTGCGTGAGCAGAAGCCCGACGTGCAGGTCGTCGCGGCCGAGCCTCGCTACGGCGAGCTCGTCTACGGCCTGCGGAACCTGTCGGAGGGCTTCGTCCCGGAGCTCTACGACGAGACCGTGCTGACCGGTCGCTTCTCGGTCGGCTCCTACGACGCGCTGCGCCGCACCCGCCAGCTGGTGGAGCAGGAGGGCATCTTCGCCGGGATCTCCTCCGGCGCGATCCTGCACGCCGCCCTCGGCGTCGCGAACAAGGCGCTCGACGCCGGTCAGCGCGCCGACGTCGTGATGATCGTCTGCGACGGCGGGTGGAAGTACCTGTCCACCGGCGCCTACTCCGGTGACCTGGGCACCGCCGCGCAGGGCATCGACGGGCACCTCTGGGCCTGAACCGGTCACAACGGGCATAGCGGGCGGGCGCGCCGGTACCGTGGACGGCATGACCGCACCCCCGGACGGCCGCCCCGCCCGTGTGCTGCCGCCCGCGCCGGTGCGCGCGGCGGTGATCATGCTGGTGTTCACCGCCGCGCTGTACGTCTTCGAGGCGGTCGACCAGGCGTCGGGCGGGATGGTCGACGCCGCCTCGGCGATCTACCCGCGCGACGTCGACGGGCTGGCCGGGATCCTCACCGCGCCGCTGCTGCACGGCGACTGGGCGCATCTCGCCGCCAACAGCCTGCCATTCCTGATCTTCGGGTTCCTCGCGATGTCCGGCGGCATCGTGCAGTGGTTCGCGGTCACCGCGACGATCTGGGTGATCAGCGGGCTGGGGGTGTGGCTGACCTCGCCGCTGCCGGTACTCGGCGCCTCCGGGATCGTGTTCGGCTGGTTCCTGTTCCTGCTCACCCGCGGCTTCTACGCCCGCAACGGCAGACAGATCCTGCTCGCCGTCGTGCTGTTCCTGTTCTACGGCTCCATCCTCTGGGGCGTGCTGCCCTCGGATCCGTCGGTGTCCTGGCAGGGCCACCTGTTCGGCGCGGTCGGTGGGGTGCTCGCCGCCTACTGGGTGTCCCGGGCGGACCGCCTACCCTCCTAGGGTGTGAGCGACGCACCCGGGCTCGACGCCCCGATCGGCATCTTCGACTCCGGGGTCGGCGGTCTGACCGTCGCCCGCTCGGTCATCGACCTGCTGCCCGCCGAGCAGATCGTCTACGTCGGCGACACCGCGCACAGCCCGTACGGGCCGCGCCGGCTCGCCGACATCCGGCGCCTCGCACTCGGCATCGGCGACGAGCTGGTCGACTCCGGGGTCAAGGCGCTGGTCATCGCCTGCAACTCCGCCTCGGCGGCGTGCCTGGCCGACTTCCGCGAGCGCTACCCGGTGCCGGTGGTCGAGGTCGTCCGCCCGGCCGTGCGCCGCGCCGTCGCCACCACCCGCAACGGTCGGATCGGTGTCATCGGCACCGCCGCGACGATCGCCTCGGGCGCCTACGCCGACGCCTTCGACGCCGCCCCCGACACCGAGATCACGTCGGTCGCCTGCCCCCGGTTCGTCGACTTCGTCGAGCGCGGCACCACCAGCGGCCGCCAGGTCCTCGGCGTCGCCCAGGGCTACCTGGAGCCGCTCCAGCGCGCCGGGGTCGACACCGTCGTCCTCGGCTGCACCCACTACCCGCTGCTGTCCGGAGTGCTGGAGATCGTCCTCGGCCCGGACGTGACGCTCGTGTCCTCGGCCGACGAGACCGCCCGCACCCTGGTCCGGACCCTGCACGCGCACGACCTGCTGCGCGACGACACCGCCCCGCCCGCACCGCACCGCTTCCTCGCCACCGGCGACCCGGAGCCCTTCGCCCGCCTGGGCCGCCGGCTCCTGGGCCCGGAGATCGGGTCGGTCGTGGGCCGCGCGGGCGCCGCACTCCCGTCCGCCTGACGGCCACGGGATGTGGATGCCCACCGGCCACGACGGCGGGTCCGGCGCCGTGTCGGAGGGGCGCGGGGGTAGCGTTCCCGCCGTGATCGGAACGCTCGTCCTGGTGATCACCGTGGCGCTCTCGGCCACCGCGCTGTTCGGGCTGGTCACGACGGCGCTGAACCGGCCCCCGAGCCGGGTGCACGCCGTCGCCGTCGGGATCTGTGTGGCGCTCATCGTCGTGCAGGCGGCGATCGCGGCGTACCGGGTCCTGCTCGGCGGGGTCACCCTGCCCGAACAGTCGACCTTCCTCATCTACCTCGCCGTCGCGGTCTGCGTCCCGGTGATCGCGCTGCAGTTCGCCACCGCCGAGCCGAGCCGCTGGGGCGGAGCCGTGATCGCCGTCGGCGCGATCGGGACGCTCGTCGCCGTGCTGCGCCTGCAGGGCCTGTGGATCCCGGGGGTGCCCGGTGCCTGAGCCGCACGCCCCCGGGCCCCGCGCCACCGCCACCGGCCCCGGCCGCATCCTCATCGCCGTCTACGGCATCTTCGCGCTCTCGGCCTCGGCCCGCGCCGGGGTGCAGATCGCCGAACGCTTCGGCGAGGCACCGCTGGCGTACTCGCTGTCCGCGCTCGCCGGGTTCGTCTACATCCTGGCCACCGTCGGGCTGGCGGGCACCGGGCCCGGCTTCCGCCGTCTCGCCTGGTCCGCCGTGGTGTTCGAGCTCGTCGGCGTGCTCGGGGTCGGTGCGTTCACCACGTTCGTCCCCGCCGACTTCCCCCGTGAGACGGTCTGGTCGCACTTCGGCGCCGGCTACGGCTTCGTCCCGCTCGTACTGCCGTTCGTCGGACTCTGGTGGCTGCGGCGCACCTCACGAACGGGTTAGGGTCGCGCATGCGGCTGATCGTTCTCGGGTGCTCCGGCAGCGGCCCCGGACCCGAGTCCCCGGCATCGGGCTACCTCGTCGAGGCCGGGTCGACCCGCCTCACCCTCGACCTCGGCAACGGCACCCTCGGCGCCCTGCAGCGGCACGCCGACCCGTTCTCCCTCGACGCCGCGGTGTTCAGCCATCTGCATCCCGACCACTGCTCGGACTTCCCGTCGCTGGCGGTGCACCGTCGCTACCATCCCCGGCCCCCGTTCGACGCGACCGCGCGGAAGCTGCCCGTGCACGCCCCGGCCGGTGCGCACGCCCGCTTCGCCCGCGCCGACGCCGTCACCGAGGCCGACTACGCCCGCACCGACCTCACCGACGTCTTCTCCTTCCGCGACCTCGTGGCGGGGGAGCCGTTCACCGTCGGCGCCGGCGACGACGTCGTCACCGTCACCGCGCACGAGGTCGTGCACGTCTGCCCCGCCTGGGCGCTGCGCCTCGAGCACCGCGGCCGGGTGCTGACCTACTCCGGGGACACCGCCGCCTGCCCCGGACTCGTCGAGGCCGCCCGCGACGCCGACCTGCTGCTCTGCGAGGCCAGCTGGCCGCACGCCGAAGCCGGACCGCCCGGGGTGCACCTGTCCGGACGGGAGGCGGGCGAACACGCTGCGGCCGCCGGGGCCCGGCGCCTGGTCGTCACCCACGTCCCGGCCTGGTTCGACCGCGAGTCCCTCGGCGCCGAGGCCAAGGCGGCCTTCGGCGGGACCGTCGAGCTCGCCCGGCCCGACGCGGTGTTCGAGGTCTGAACCGGCTTCCTACGATGGTCGGGTGACACGAACAGAGGGCAGGGCCGACGGCCGGACCGACGACGAGATGCGGCCGGTCACCATCACCCGGGGCTTCCAGAAGCACCCCGCGGGATCGGTGCTGGTGGAGTTCGGTGACACGAAGGTGCTGTGCGCCGCCAGCGTCACCGACGGGGTACCGCGCTGGCGGAAGGGATCCGGCCTCGGCTGGGTCACCGCCGAGTACGCGATGCTGCCCTCGGCCACCGACACCCGCTCGTCGCGGGAGTCGGTGAAGGGGCGGATCGGCGGCCGCACCCACGAGATCTCCCGGTTGATCGGCCGGTCCCTGCGTGCCTGCATCGACCTGCGCGCGCTCGGCGAGAACACGATCGCGATCGACTGCGACGTCCTGCAGGCCGACGGCGGCACCCGCACCGCGGCCATCACCGGCGCCTACGTGGCCCTGTGTGACGCCGTCACCTGGCTCGGGGAGCAGGGCAAGCTGTCCGACCCCAAGCCGATCTCCTGCCAGGTCGCCGCGGTGTCGGTCGGCGTCGTCGACGGCCGCGTCCGGCTCGACCTGCCCTACGAGGAGGACTCGCGGGCCGAGGTCGACACGAACGTCGTCGCCACCGAGACCGGGACGCTCATCGAGGTCCAGGGGACCGGCGAGGGCGCCACGTTCTCCCGCTCGACCCTCGACGCGATGCTCGACTCCGCGCTCGCCGGGATCGCCGAGCTGTCCCGCCTCCAGGTCGAGGTGCTCGCCGCGCCGCACCCGAAGATCGTCGCGCAGACCGCCCCCGCCGCCCCGGGCACCGCAGGGGAGGGCGACGCGTGAGGATCCTGCTCGCCACCCGCAACGCCAAGAAGCTCGTCGAGCTGCGCCGGATCACCGAGGCCGCGGGGCTCTCCGGGGTGGAGATCGTCGGGCTCGCCGACGTCCCCGAGTTCCCCGAGGCCCCCGAGACGGGCGCGACCTTCGCCGCGAACGCGCTCGCCAAGGCCCGCGACGCCGCCGCCGCGACCGGGCTGCCCGCGATCGCCGACGACTCGGGCATCACCGTCGACGCCCTCAACGGCATGCCGGGCATCTTCTCCGCCCGCTGGTCCGGCCGGCACGGCGACGACGCGGCCAACCTGGCGCTGCTGCTCGGACAGACCGCCGACGTCCCCGACGAGCGCCGCGGCGCCGCGTTCGTGTGCGCCGCCGCACTCGTCACGCCCGAGGCGGCGGCCGGGCTCCGTGACACCGACGGCCCCGACGCGGAGGACTCCGTGCCCGGGCGCACCGTGGTGCACGGGACGTGGCGTGGCACCCTGCTGCGCGCCCCGCGCGGGGAGAACGGCTTCGGCTACGACCCGATCTTCGCCCCGGAGGGCGACACCCGCTCCTCGGCCGAGCTCAGCGCCGAGGAGAAGGACGCCGCCTCCCACCGCGGGACCGCGTTGCGCGCACTCGTCCCGCACCTGCAGGCGCTGCTCGCCCGCGACTGAGCGCTACTCGGGGGCGGGCTCGGCCAGGACGCGCTGCGCGATCCGGAACGCCGAGTTCGCCGCCGGGACCCCGCAGTAGATCGCGGTCTGCAGGATGATCTCGACGATCTCGTCGGTGGTCAGGCCGTTGCGCCGGGCCGCCCGCACGTGCAGCTCGAACTCCTCCCAGTGTCCGTGCGCGACGAGTGCGGTCAGCGTCACCGCCGAGCGCATCCGGCGCTCCAGCCCGGGGCGGGTCCAGATCTCGTTCCACGCGTAGCGGGTGATCAGCTTCTGGAAGTCCGCGGTCGTGTCGTCGACGCGGCCCAGCGCCGCGTCGACGTAGTCCTGGCCGAGGACCTCGCGGCGCACGGCCAGCCCGTCGGCATCCAGTTCGGCGGGGTCGATACCCGAGTCGCTCATGGTCGGCAGCCTCTCACGGCCGATCCCGGCGGCACGCCGGCCGAGGTCGCCCGACGACCGGCGGCGGGGGACCGGCCGGTGCGGCGACGCGGCCGACGGCACCGGCGCGGGGCTCGGTACCGTGACGTCCGTGCGGTGGTGGCGGTTTCTGCTGGGCTGCCTCGGGCTGGTGCTCGCGGCCGCACTCGTCGTACTCGTGGCCCGGTCGCTGGGGCTGTCCGCGTTCCCCCGGTTCGGTGAGCTGCGCCGGGCGGTCGAGTCGGCCGGGCTCTGGGGCCCGGTCGTGTTCGTCCTGCTCCAGGTCGCGCTCAACGTCCCGCCGTTCCCCCGGACGGTGTTCACCGTGTCCGCCGGGGTGCTGTTCGGTGCCGTCGGCGGGGCCGCGCTGACCCTGTTCGCGACCGCACTGTCCGCGGTCGTGGCGTTCGCGCTCGTCCGTGCCACCGGCGGGAGGCTCGTCGCCCGGTACGCGGGCCACCCGCGCGCGGTGTGGGTGCGCCGCAGGCTCGACCACCACGGCGTGCTGGCGGTGACGTCGCTGCGCCTGATCCCGATGGTGCCGTTCGCGGTGCTCAACTATCTGTCCGGCCTGTCCCAGGTGCGGTTCTGGCCCTACCTGGTCGGCACCGTGATCGGGTCGGCGCCGAGCACCATCGCCGTCGTGGCCCTCGGCGACGCGGTGACCGGGCACGTGCCGCCCGCACTGCTGCTGGTGTCGGGGATCTGCGCGGTGCTCGGGCTCGGCGGGGTGCTGCTCGCCGCGCGCCGGCCGCTGCCCGACGAGACCGACGGCGTCGCACCCGGGGATGCGGGGACGACCGGGACCGCGCCGCCCGCCGGGTGAGGCGGGCGACGCGACGCGTGCCGGCGGCGGGATTCGAACCCGCACTTGCACGGACCTAAACCGTGTCTCTCTGCCAGTTGGAGTACGCCGGCTAGTTCTTTCGGCCGCACCAGGTGTCGGTGAGGGCGTGGCAGTTCGCGCACAGGATACGAAGGTTCTCAAGCCGGTTGTCGGTGTGGTCGCCGTTGACGTGGTCGAGCTGGAGCGGGACGGGCCGTCCCCGCCACTCGGTCAGGCCACACTCCTCGCACCGGGCGGCCTTCAGCCCCTCAGCGACGAGCCGCCGGCGCAGGGTCGCGCTGCTGCGGTAGCTCGACCCGCGGACCAGGATGTCCGCCAGCGGACGGGCCCGCCGCCCCGGGAAGGTCCGGCCCCGGGCCCAGGAACGGCCCGTGAAGTGCGTCGTGTCGAGCTCGAGCGCCCGGATGTGCGCGACCACCGCCCGGAACATCCCGCCGCTGGGCTCGTACCCGAGCCGCCGGAGCACGGCGTACACGCTGACCTCCGCCTCGACGGCCGCCCGCAGCGCCTCGTCGGTGTAGCGCCGGCGGTGGTTGCGGTGCCCGGGGTCGAGCGCTCCCGGGATGTGGCTCGCGTCCGCGCCGGTACGGGCGATGTGCGCCCGTAGCTGGTCGTACCGGCCGGGCCGGATCCCGAGGCGGTGGCACACCTCGCTCAGCCGCTGCGACGCCGCCACCGCGGCGACCAGCTCCTCGTCGGTCCACCGGCGGGCGCGGGGCACGCCCGCTCACCCCGCGCCCGCCGGCCGGGCCGGCATCAGACCTTCCAGTCCCGGCGGAGCTTCGCCACGTGCCCGGTCGCCTTCACGTTGTACTGCGCGTCGACGATCGTGCCGTCCTCGCCGACCAGGAAGGTCGACCGGATCACGCCGGTGACGGTCTTGCCGTAGAGCTTCTTCTCCCCGAAGGCGCCCCAGGCGGTGAGGACCTCGCGGTCGGGGTCGGACAGCAGCGGGAAGGTCAGCTTCTCGTTGTCGCGGAAGGTCGCGAGCTTGGCGGGCTTGTCCGGGGAGATGCCCAGCACGTCGATGCCCGCCTCGTTCAGCTCGGCGAGGTTGTCGCGGAAGTCGCAGGCCTCCTTCGTGCAGCCGGGGGTGCTCGCCGCCGGGTAGAAGTAGACGACGACCTTGCGGCCGCGGTAGTCCGCCAGGGAGACGGGCGTGCCGTCGGCGTCGTCGAGGGTGAAGTCGGGGGCGGGGTCGCCCGCCTGCAGCCGTGTGCTCATGTCGATCAGCGTGCCACCCGCCGGCCGCGGCGCTGCCACGAGTGTGGTGCCTGTGGACGTACCGGCCGGTTGTGGACGGATGCGACACGACGACCGTCGGGCGCACCCGATCGGCGGCGCGCCGGTGGCCGGGCGCGCGGTCCGACCCCGTCGGTGGCTACGGTGTGTCCCACGCCGCTCGCGGTGCCCGGACAGTGCTGTCGGGGCAGCGTCGGGCGCGAGCAGCAGGAGTCCCGGACGCGGACGCGTACCGGCCGAACCGGAGGTGGACGTGGTGGCCCGCGACCCCGAGAACATCCAGCGCGAGATCGAGAAGACCCGGGACGCGCTGGCCGAGAGTCTGGACGCCCTGGCGGACCGGGCGAACCCGAAGAACCTCATCGAGGGCGGCAAGGCGCAGCTCGCCGAGCGGCTCGCCGACCCGAAGATCAAGTACTCGCTCATCGCGGTCGGCGCGCTGGTCGGACTGGCGATCGTCCGCTCGATCTTCCGCTAGACCGCCTGCACGTCACGCCCGGCCGGTGCACGCACCGGCCGGGCGTCGGTGTGTCAGGACAGCGAGTTGCGCAGCTCCAGCACCGCGGCGCGGTCGGCGCCCTCGGCCAGCGGACGGCGGTAGCGGGCGACGAGCCGGGCCGCGCCGAACCCGGCGACGGCGACGAGGTCGTCGCCGCGCAGGTAGCCGAGCACCGTGCCTTTCACCGGACCGTCGCCGAGACCCTCCCCGTGCAACGGCAGCAGCGAGTCCGCGCGGTCCGGCCACCCCACGAGCTGGATCTTCATGCCGAACTGGTCGGACCAGAAGAACGGCACCGCGGCGGGCGGCAGGTCGGTGCCGGTGATGTCCGCGGCCACCGCGGCCGCCTGGTCGCTCGCCGAGGTCCAGTGCTCCAGCCGGGTGCGCTCGCCGGTGTCCGGGTCGGCCCAGGCGGCGGCGTCGCCCGCCGCCCACACCCCGGGCAGCCCGTCGACCCGGCCCCGGTGGTCGCACGGGATCCCGGCCGAGACGTCGACGCCGGTGGCCTCCAGCCAGCCCAGGTCGAGCATCCCGCCGACGCCGACGACGATCTCGTCGGCCGTCACCGTCGACCCGTCGGAGAGGGTGGCGCCCGAGGACGTCAGCTCCGACACAGCCACCCCGGTGCGCAGGTCGACCCCGGCGTCGACCATCAGCCGGGCCACCACCGCACCGGCCTGTTCGCCCAGGAGCCGCGCCATCGGCACGGTGCCGGTCTCGACGACGGTGACCGCGACACCCCGGTCCCGGGCGGTGCTCGCGACCTCGGCCCCGATGAACCCGGCACCGACCACGAGCAGCGACGACGCCGAGGCCAGCGCGTCGCGCAGCCGTTCGGCCTCGTCGACGGCGCGCAGCAGGTGCGCGGAGCCCGGCTGGCCGTCGAGCACCCGGGAGGTGACCCCCACGGCGAGGACGACGGCGTCGGTGTGCAGCACGGCGCCGTCGTCGAGCTCGACCTCGGAGCCGTCGGACGGGTCCTGGCCGGGCCGCAGGGCGACCGCGGAGCGGCCGAGATGGGTGCGCACGCCGAGCTCGGCGAGGTCCTCGGCGGTGCACAGGTCGATCTTGGTGCGTTCCCACGCGCCGGCGAGGAACTGCTTCGACAGCGGGGGGCGGTCGTAGGGGAGGTGCTCCTCGGCCCCCACCAGGCTGATCCGGCCCTCGTAGCCGTCCCGGCGCAGGTTCTCCACCGTCCGCAGTCCGGCCAGCCCTGCGCCGACCACCAGCACGTGTTCCGGCACGCTCATCTCCTACCTCCCCGCTCCGAGGCCGGACGGTGCGCCGGTCCCGTCCCGATCTTCGCGGACGGCGTGCGACGCGGCCGCGCGGCCCGGCCGTCAGAAGGTGCGGTCGTCCGGGTCGAGCCGGTTGCGCAGCCGCGACAGGGTCTGTGCGAGCAGCCGGGAGACGTGCATCTGGGAGATGCCGACCTCCTGGGCGATCTGGGTCTGGGTGCGGTTGCCGAAGAACCGGAGCATCACGATCGTCCGCTCCCGTGGCGCGAGCTCGGCGAGCAGCGGCCGCAGCGACTCCCGGTAGTCGACCCGGTCGAGCTCGGCGTCGGCGTCGCCGACCAGCTCGCCCACGGTCGCACTGCCGTCCTCCGACGAGAGCATCTCGTCGAGCGAGGAGCTGCGGTAGGCCTCGGCGGCCTCCAGGCCCTCCAGCACCTCGCCGACGGGCAGGTCGAGGTACTCCGCGAGCTCCGAGGGCCGGGGTGCGCGACCGAGGGTCTGGGACAGCTCGGACACCGCGCCGTTGATCGACACGTGCATGTCCTTGAGCCGTCGCGGTACCCGCATCGACCAGCTCTGGTCCCGGAAGTGCCGGCGCACCTCGCCGGAGATCGTGGGCACGGCGAAGGAGAAGAACTCGCCGCCCTTCTCCGGGTCGAACCGGTCGATGGCGTTGATCAGCCCGACCGTCGCGACCTGCACGAGATCGTCGAGGGGTTCGCCGCGGTGGTTGAACCGGCGGGCGATGTGCTGGGCGACGGGCAGGTAGCCGGTGACGAGCTGCTCGCGCAGCCGTTCCCGGCGGGGATCGCCGTCGTCGAGGCCCGCGTACTGCTCGAGCAGCGGGGTGAGGTGGGCGTACTGGGGGTCCACCGTCACGTCACAGTCCGTGACCTGCGAGCTTGTGCAGCCGGATGGTGAGGGCGGGACGGCCGCCGTCCTCCTCACCGGTCTCGACGGTGACGTGGTCGGCCAGGGTCTGCAGGACCCGCCAGCCGAAGCTGTCGGTGGGCAGCTGCGCGCCGCTGCCGGTCTCGACCCGGGCGGTGACCTCGATGCGCTCGTCGGACACGGCGAAGGTGCACCGCAGCGGCGTGCCGGGAGTGGCCATCGCGACGAGCGTCGCACACGCCTCGTCGACGGCCATCCGCAGATCGGAGACCGCGTCCAGGTCGAAGTCCGCGCGTGCGGCGAGGTCGGAGGCCACCGCGCGGACCGTGGGGATCAACGCGGGCCGCGCGGCGACCCGGATCTCGACGGTGTTGTCGGTGCCGGCGGGGTGCGCCGTGCCTGCCACGTCCTCCTGGGCCACGCTGACGAGTCCTTTCGTACGACGGGAGTGTCGGGCCGGATCATGTCGCCTCCGGCGGGGATGTGCAGACCGGGTGCCCGCTCAGGCGCCGGGAATGCCTTCCTGATCGGGCAGGACGGTGAACAGCTGGGCGGAGCCGGTGACCTCGAGCGGCCGGAGCACGGCCCGGTTGGTGGCGACGACGAACAGCCGCCGTCCGTCCCGGGCGGCCCGTCGGGCGGTGTGGATGAGCACGCCCAGGCCGCTGGAGGCGAGGAACGTGACGCCCTCCAGATCGACGGCGAGGTCGCGGCCGTCGCCGTCGGGCGGGAGGTCCAGCAGCTCGTCGAGGGCCGTCTCGAGACGCGGCGCGGTCAGGGTGTCGACCTCGCCACGCACGGTGAGCACGGTCAGGCCACTGCGCGGGGAGGACAGGCGGACCCCGAGGTGGGCGGAGTCGGCGGGGTCCAGCTCGGCGTCGCCGTCCCCCCGGGACGGTTGCGCCGGCGCGGATCCGGGCAGGGTGATCACCTCCGTGTCGGGCGCCGGGCGGCGCGGAAGCGTGGTGGAGCGCCGCCGTGCTCTCGACGGGCAGATACCTTCTCGCATCGCGACGACGCACCGGGGGCGCGGCGGAGCCTTCCTGGCCCGCGCCGGTCCGGTCCACCCACGACAGGAGACCGGGACCGACGATACCGGCCGGGCTCGGTGAGCCCGGCACGGCGCCTGCCCTTAGGCTCGCCCGGGTGACGCGGTATCCCGATCTCGGTTCCGACACCCCCGCCGGCCCGCCCGGCGACGCGGTGGACCGGGCCGTCGACCAGGCGGTCGCGACCTCGGTGGAGTCCTTCGGCGAGCAGCCGAGCACGCCCGCGATGCCGTACGTGCGCAGCGGGACCCAGGTGGCCGTCCTGATGATCGACATCGCGGACCGCCGGATCGTCTACGCCAACACCACCGCGCTGGAGCTGGCCGGCGACCGCCCGGTGCGGTTGCCGATCGGGGTCCGCGAGTGGAGCGAGTCCGTGCGGCTGACCGACCTGGACGGCCGGCCCTACACCGACGAGAGGTCACCGCTGTCCCGGATCGCCTCCGGCGAGGCGGTGTCCGGCGAGCCGGTGGCGCTGCACGGGCCGGGTCTGATGCCCGACCGCGACGGCGTACCGGTTCCGGGTGAGGGAGCGACGGCCAGCAGCACGCTGGTCTGGGTGACCGGGTTCGCGCTGACCGACCCGGGCGCCCAGGGACAGGGCACGTTCGCCCAACCCTCGGCCACCGGCCCCGGCCAGTCGCTGGCGGTGCTGCTGCCGCTGTCGGACTCCGAGGTCGGCCAGGGCGAGGACCGCGACCGGATGGGGTTCCTGCGCGACCGCGCCGTGCTGGCCACCGAGATGTCGTTCACGATCTCCGACCCGCAGCGTGAGGACGACCCGCTGGCCTGGGTGAACCCGTCGTTCGAGCGGCTGACGGGGTATCCGCTCGACGAGGTCGTCGGGCGCAACTGCCGGTTCCTGCAGGGACCCAACACCGACCGGTCCGCGGTCCGCCGGCTGCGCGAGGCGCTGCGGGAACAGCGGCCGATCACCG
Organism: Pseudonocardia sp. EV170527-09; assembly: GCF_008369905.1. Lineage (NCBI taxonomy): Bacteria > Bacillati > Actinomycetota > Actinomycetes > Pseudonocardiales > Pseudonocardiaceae > Pseudonocardia > Pseudonocardia sp. EV170527-09. Next base: position 7,845 of record NZ_VRMC01000079.1, on the reverse strand, counting down.
AGGTGCTGCTCAACTACCGCCGCGACGGCACCGCGTTCTGGAACCAGGTGTCCGTCTCGCCGGTACACGACGGCGACGGCGAGCTGGTCAACTTCGTCGGCGTGCAGAGCGACGTCACCGAACGGGTCGTCGTCGAGCAGGAGCGGCGGGCGGCGCTGGCCGACGCCGAGGCGGCGCGGGCCCAGCTGCGGCTGCTCGCCGAGGCGACCACCCAGATGACCTCGGCGCTCGACGTGGCCGACGCCTGCCGTCGTTTCTCCCGGATCGTGGTGCCGGAGCTGGCCGACCTGTGCACGGTGGACCTGCTCGACACCCCCGACGGGGCCAGCCGCGAGCGGATGGCCGTCGCGGCCCGCGACGCCGACGACGAGGCACTGCTGTCCCGGTCCGGTCCGCTGGGAACGGGCCGGATCGAGCAGCAGGCCAAGACCGCGGTGCGGACCGGCAAGCCCTACCTGGTGCAGGAACTGCCCGACGACGGACGCGAGGTCCATCCGGACGACCCGGAGGCGGCCGACGCCTACGAGCGGCTGCGGCTGCGCTCGGCGATGGTCGTCCCGCTGCTCGGCCGTGGCCGGGTGCTCGGCCTGGTGACGTTGTCCACCCAGTTCCCCTACGGCCGTCGCTGGACCCAGCGCGACGTCCACCTGGCCTCGGACCTGGCGGGCCGCGCCGGGCTGGCCGTCGACAACGCCCGGCTCTACGAGGTGGAGCGGGCCGCAGCGGCGACCCTGCAGCACAGCCTGCTCCCGGCGTTGCCGCAGGTCCCGGGGATGCGGGTCGCGGCACGCTACCTGGTGGGCGCGGACGGCAACCAGGTCGGCGGGGACTGGTACGACGTGCTGCCGATGCCGGACGGCTCGGTCGGCGCCGCGGTGGGTGACGTGGTGGGCCACGACCTGTCGGCGGCGGCCGCGATGGGGCAGCTGCGCGGTGTGCTGCGTTCCTACGCCTGGGGCGGCGACGCGCCCGGTCCGGTTCTCGACCGCTGCGACCAGCTGGTGCAGGGCCTGGACATCGCCGCGATGGCGACCGCGGTCTACGCCCGCTTCGAGCCGGCGGGCCCCGACGGCGCGCGCGAGCTGACCTACGCCAACGCCGGGCACCCGGCGCCGCTGCTGCGCGACCCGCAGGGCCGGCTGCACCGGCTCGACGCGCACCACTCGCCGATGCTCGGGGCGGTACCGGCGTTCGGGCGGGCCAGCGGGGCGCACCGCGACGGTGCGACCGTGCCGTGTGCGGCGGGGTCGCTGCTGGTCTTCTACACCGACGGCCTGACCGACATCGTCGGCGAGGACGCCGACGCCCGCACCGCGCTCATCGAACGCACGGTGGAGCAGCTGCCGTCCGACGCGGACCCGGAGCGGGTCGTCGAGCGGGTGCTCGAAGTGTGCCTGCCGGACCGGCTCGACGACGACATCGCGTTGCTCGCGATCCGTCTGGACCATCCCGCCTGACGGGCCGCCCCTACCGGCCGGCGCCGTTCGACCGTCCGGCCCCTCTGTGCTACCGGTGGGCGGCCCCGGGGTCCCGGCGGTGTGCGGTCCAGGTGGTCCAGGGGTTCGGGACAGGGAGTCATCTCCCGCTCGTGGATCGGGTGACCCCACTCGTCCGTCCGGGTGGGTAATCGGCGATCGATCCGGGGATCCGGGCGTTGTACTCGACGGACGAGGACGTGTGGGATCGACGGGGGCGAGCGTGGGGCAGGGGACGACGCGACCGCGGAGGCTGGTGGCCGTGGCGCTGACCGCAGCGGAGTCGGAGAGGGCGGGGGGACCGCTCGCGGCGCTCTCCGGCGCGGCGGGGGAGACCGACCTGCTGGTGGTGCGGGACGACCCGGCCCCCACCCGGCGTCCGCTGACACCGGCCGAGGCTCGGGAGCTGCTGGCGGCCGAGGACGACCTCGATGACGACACCCAGAACGGCACTGGGGACGGCGCTGGGGACGGCACCGAGGCCGCGCCGGTGGTGATGCTGCCGGTCGAGCGGGTGCGGGTGCACCGCCTCGGGCTGCGCTGGGCCGTGCAGGACGGTGACGAGGCGGACCTCGTCGCGGCGCTCTCGGAGCTGGTCGGGTTCGACCCCGACGGCGACACCTGGTGCGTGGCCCCGGCCGCCGCCGGACCGGTGTCCGACCCCGAGATCGAGGTGGTCCGTCGCGCGGTGCGCCGCGTCGCCCGGGTCTACGGCCTTCCGGTGCTGCCCTACCGGCCCGTGGGGCCCGTCGCGGAGGACGTCACCGCAGACATCACCCCGGACATCACCGAGCCGGAGGTCCTGCCCTCCGCGGTGTGACGCCCGGAGGTGCAGCCGAGAACGTTCGGGCACGCAGAACGGCCCGCCCGATGTTCGGGCGGGCCGTGCCGGATCGGTGAGCCGTCGAGCGGTGCCGTCAGACGACGGCGGCGAGGCCCGGGCCCTGCTCGGCGACGATGCGCTCGGCGTCGCGGCGCTCGATGATGGCGCGGCGCTCGGACTCGCCCAGCCCGCCCCACACGCCGAACGGCTCACGGCTGGCCAGCGCGAAGCGGCGGCACTCCTGCAGCACGGGACAACCCCGGCAGACCTGCTTCGCGCGCTCGGTGCGACGCGACCGGGAGGGGTTGCGCTCGCCGTCGGGGTGGAAGAACACGGCGCTGTCCATGCCGCGGCACGCGCCCAGTCGCTGCCACTGCCACACGTCGTCCATCGGGCCGGGAAGCCGGGAAACGTCGCTCACGTGCTCACCTCGTCGCTCGGGGCCCGGGCGGACCGGGTTGGCTCCCCAACCCGGTTCCCGAGGGGGTCCGAGATCAAACCTGCGGGGTGGCGGGATCGGTGCCGGTGACCGGCCGCGGGCGGCCGCCGGGGGCGGGCGGTCGATCGGATCGACCGGCATCACCCCTGTTCACGACACCACCACGCACCTGCGCGCTGCGACCGGCGCGCCGGTGCCGGGTGGACCCGGACCAGAAATGTGTGACTCAGGTCACCTGCTAGGACGCCAGCGCGGCCTGCACGTCGTCGTGGATGTCGAACAGATGGTGCAGCCCGGCGATGCCGATCGGCCGCAGGACACGCCGCTCGGTGCACGCCAGACGCAGCTCGACGCCGGCCCGGTGGGCCTGCTCGCGCAGCTCGATCAGGGCCGCCAGTCCGGACGTGCCGAGGAATCGGACCCCGTCGAGGTCCAGCACGACCAGCGAGGACGCCGAGATCTGCTCGGCCACCGAGTGCCGCAGCTCCGGCGCGGTCAGCATGTCCAGCTCGCCGGTCACGGCGACGACGACCGTCCCGTCCGCGGGCCGGGTGGTCTCCAGCCGCAGCCCGTCGCAGCTGTCGGTGACGTCGGGTGACGCCGTGCCCGAGCCGTCGCTGGTGCCGGCGCCGGGTGGACGGGGGTCGGTCATTGGGTCGACGGTAGGCACCGCGGCACGGCATCGCCACTCGGAGCGCGCTCGGTGCCGACGACGCGTCCCGTCGGGGCGACCGCACCGATCCCGGCTCAGGACGTCTGCTGCGCGCTGCCCTCGGAATCGGCGGTGGAGGGGACGCCGGCGGCGGCCGGTGACGGTTCGGCGTCCCGCTGCTCCGGCAGCACCACCGCCGGGAGCGCGGCTTCCTCGTCCCGGTCCGCGACGCCGTCGGCGGCGGGGGCCTCGTCCGGCCCGGCGGTCTCCCCGGTGCGCAGCGCGTGCGCCGGGCCGCCCACCGGGCGCCGGACCCGCTCGGCCCGGTCGGCGCCCCGGGGGGTGCGGGCGGGTGTGTCGAGCCTGCCCAGCTCGGCCCCCAGCATCGCGTGCAGCCGGGCGATCTCGTCGCGCACCGACGAGCGCAGGCCGGACACGTGCGCGTGCATCGACGCCGCGGTGTCCGCGACGAGCTCGCTGTCCCGCCGTGCGGCCGCCCCGGCCGCGCGCAGCCGGTCGACCTCCGCGCGGGCATCGTCGACCATCCGGGCGGCCTCGTCGCGGGCGGCGTCCACCAGCTGCGCGGCCTCGATCTCGGCGGTGCGCCGCCGCATCGCGGCCTCGTGCTCGGCCATCCGGAGCACCTTGTCCGCGCGCATGCCGAAGGTCTCCGCGGGCCGGGAGCGGATCTCCTCCAGGGTGGCGGCGAGCGCGTCGGCCCGGCGCTCGGCGGTGTCCCGGGCGTGCTCGGCCGCGGCGAGACGGACCATCAGGTCCTCGACGATGTGCTCGACGGTGCGGGCACCGTCGCCGCCCCGCGGGCTGCGCTGCGGCAGCCCGGCGGCCGTGGTCCCCGGGCGCGCGGCGTCGGGAACGCGCCCGGTCGGGGGCGTCGCGTCCCCGGGCCGGGTCGCCTCGTCGTCGCGCACGTCCTCGGCCGTCACCTCGGCACCGGTCTCCGTGACACCGTCGGTCACCTCGTCGCACTCCCCGGGCAGCTGTTCACGGTGCGTCAGTCTCCGGCTCCGTGACGCACCCCGACAGCTCCCGTTCGGCGGACGGCGCCGGTGCGGCGGTCGACGGTGTGTGACGTGCGCGATCACGGAGCACCGCTGCGGGCACGGGGGCACGGAGGGCGGCGCCGGGGCAGGGCTGCGCGGCACGACGTGACCCGGATCGGCGCCGTGACCGAGGGACCGGGCCGGGCAGGCTCCGAGACCGATCTAGGGTCGGGGGCGTGCACCCCGTCGACCGTTCCTGTGCCCGTACCCGCGCCTGGGTCGACGAGGCGATGCGCCGCGTCCAGGCCGACGCGAACCGTTCCGCCGACACCCACCTCCACGTGCTGGACCTGCCCGCCGAGTGGGGTGTGCAGGTCTACCTCAAGGACGAGTCGGTGCACCCCACCGGCAGCCTCAAGCACCGGCTGGCCCGGTCGCTGTTCCTCTACGCGCTCGCGTCGGGCTGGATCACCGACGGCACCACGGTCGTCGAGGCCAGCTCCGGGTCGACGGCGGTCTCCGAGGCCTACTTCGCCCGGCTGATCGGGGTGCCGTTCGTGGCCGTCATGCCGCGCTCGACCAGCCCGGAGAAGATCGCGCTGATCGAGCGGGAGGGCGGGCGCTGCCACTTCGTCGACCACGGCGGTGAGGTCTACGCCGAGGCCGAGCGGCTCGCCGCGGCCACCGGCGGGCACTACCTCGACCAGTTCACCTACGCCGAGCGTGCCACCGACTGGCGCGGCAACAACAACATCGCGGAGTCGATCCTGGCCCAGCTCGCCGAGGAGCCGCACCCGGTGCCGGAGTGGATCGTCGTCGGCGCCGGGACCGGGGGCACCTCGGCGACGATCGGCCGCTACCTGCGTTACCGGCGGCTCGCGACCCGGCTGGCCGTCGTCGACCCGGAGGGCTCGGCGTTCCTGCCCGGTTGGACGGCGGGGGACCCGTCGTACGCGACGGGTGCGGCGTCGCGGATCGAGGGGATCGGGCGTCCCCGGATGGAGCCGAGCTTCGTCCCGTCGGTGATCGACCGGATGGTCCCGGTCCCCGACGCCGCCAGCGTCGCCGCGGCCCGCCACCTGCGCGACCGCACCGGCCGGTGGGCCGGCGGGTCGACCGGCACCAACCTGTGGGGCGTCTACCAGGTCGTCGCGGAGATGCTGCGTGCCGGACGGTCGGGCAGCGTCGTGACCCTGCTGTGCGACGGCGGCGAGCGCTACCGGCACAGCTACTACGACGATGCCTGGGTCGCCGCCCAGGGGATGGACCTGGCGCCCTACACGGCGACCCTCGACCGGTTCGTCGCGACCGGGGTCTGGTCCCCGCCCGCGGACTGAGCGGCTCCGCCGGCCCGGGTCAGCCCTCGGCGAGCAGGGCGGCGGTCGCGAGCAGCCGTCGCTCCGACCCCGGCCGCCCCACGAGCTGCACACAGCCGTGTTCCCCGGGCCGGTGCACCGGCGCGACCAGCGACGGCAGCCCGGCCAGGTTCCACGCGGCCACCCCGGTGGACCCGGCCCCGGACGCACCGGGCGGGGCGGGCAGCAGGCCCGCCTCGGCGCCGGCGTCGTCGAGCCAGGCGACCATCCGTTGCCGCCACGACGCGGGCGTCGCGGGACGCAGGCCGCCCAGGCGCCGGACGCGGCGGCCGCGCCGGACGAGGCTGCGGGCGCTGCGCGGCAGCTCGGCCGGGTCGAGGCCGAGGTCCTCCACCCGGCGGGCGAGTCCGGCCTGCCGGCGGCGGGCCGAGTGGACGACCAGCACGGCCCGGTACGGCGGGTCGGCGGCGACGAGGCCCAGCCCGGCGTCCTGCAGCAGCCGGATCGCCGTGTGCACCGCGGACGCCGCATCCGGCCCGGCGAGCCGGGTGCGTCCGGTCCGCAGCGACGCGGCCAGGGAGGAGACGGGCGTCGCGCCGGACCCGGGGCCGGGACCGGCGGGGGCGGTGAGCCGCAGCACCGACGACGACGCGGCCGGCCCCCCGGTGCCGCGGGAGATCGCGTCGAGCACCACGGTGAGGTCCTCGGCGCACCCGGCGATCAGGGTCGGCTCGGCCAGCCCGCACCAGCGGCGCTCGGCGGCGTCGGGCAGCGGGAGCACCCGGCGGCCCGGCTTGAGCGCGGCGATCCCGTGGGCAGCGGCGGCGCAGCGCAGGGTCCCGTCGCCGTCCACGCCGATCCCGAGCGGGACGACACCGGAGGCGACCACGGTCGCGGTGGCCCGCCCGCCCGGGGTGCCGTCGAGGCCCACCTCGTGCTCGGCGGTCCGTGCCCGCCCGGCGACGAGCGCGCCCGCGGCCCGCAGCCTGCGCACGACCTCGTCCCCGCGACCGGCAACGGAGATGCCGTCCTCGACCACCACCGGGACCCCCGCCAGCGGCAGGGCGAACCGGTCGGTGCGCCGGTCGAGCGCCGCGGCGGCCGCGCGCAGCGGTCCGGCGTCCACCACGAGCCCGGCGCCCACGGGTACCGCGTCGTCGAGGGCGGCGAGGAGCCGCTCGGCGACGGTGGCCGCGCTCAGCCGTCCCTCGCGCACCGCGGCCGCGAGTCCCGACACACCGGACGGGCCGTCTCCCGAGGTGGGGGACGGCTCGTCCAGGTGCAGAGTGCTCATCGCGGTGGGGCTCGTCGTCCCGGTCGTCGGAGGGAGTGGTCGGGGAGGAGGACGGGAATCGCACCCGCCCGGCCGAGATGCTCGGCCATGTCGGCGTCGAGGACCGCGGGCGCCACCGGGCACCCGTGGGCCTCCGGGGCGTCAGGCCGTGCGGAGTGCCTCCGGCACACCGTCGGCCACGTCGAACAGGGACATCAGGTTGGTCGCCTCGAGCGCCCGGGTGACGGCGTGCGACCCGCAGACCAGCCGCAGCCGGCTGCCGGCGTTCTCCGCCTTCTCCTTGCCCTCGACGAGCGCCGCCAGCCCGGCCGAACCGAGGAACGTGACCCGGGTCAGGTCCACCACCAGCAGGCTCGCGGACCCGATCCGCTCGGCGAGTCGTTCGCTCAGCACGGGCGCCGTCATCGTGTCGATCTCGCCGTGCACACCGACGACGACGGCGCCGTCACCGTGCTCGGTCACCTCGAAGCGGACGACCTCGCCGACGTCGGGGCTCTGGTCTCCCCCCACCCCGGTGGGCGTCTCACTGCTCATGTGTCGTGCTCCCTCGCGAGTCGTCGCCGTCGGCGCCGTCGACGTTCTCGTGGTCCGGTCCCGGACGCGCCGTCGACTTCACCGTGAGTGACAACCGGCCGCCGTTGCTTGACGCGCCGCTCGTGCTGCCTCCGCACCAGCCTAGTTGTGATGTCCAGGGAGGTTGGTCAGCCTGGTGACTGGTGGCTGGCCGCCGATGGCGGAGTGAGCGCGGTGGTGATTGTAGAAGTGCAGCCAGCCGGGTAGGGCGTCGTTGCGTTGGCGGGTCGACTCATAGAGTCGGGCGTAGGCCCAGCCGTCGGCCAGGGTCC
>NZ_VRMC01000605.1:0-245 GCF_008369905.1 Pseudonocardia sp. EV170527-09 | reverse complement strand
GATTAAGGCAATAGCGAATACCGCCAGACTCACCACAATCACCAGCACTGCCAGCCACTTGGTATCGATGCCGGTGTTTGCCGCCCCGCAGAAGCTTCCGACAGGAAACTGCGCAGCAGCCATGCCGGTGTAGTGCATGCCGAGGATGGCACAACCCATTACCAGCGACGCCCCGATACGGGCATAGGTAGCCTTTTTTGAGTCTTTGCGCAGTTGGAAGGCGATCCACAGGGCCGCCCCTGAGG
>NZ_VRMC01000604.1:0-245 GCF_008369905.1 Pseudonocardia sp. EV170527-09 | reverse complement strand
GGTACTGGTCGCTCACGGAACCCGCTCTGTCGCCGGTGTAGAGAACATCGCCGCTCTCGCGGAGGCGGTGTCGAGACGTGTCGGTTCGGTGCGGACCGCCTTCGTCGATGTGCTGGGTCCGACCCCGTCAGAGGTGCTCTCGACGATCGATGGCCCCGCGGTGTTGCTTCCGGCCTTTCTGGCATCGGGATACCATGTGCACCACGATATTCCGCAACACATTGAGCTGAGTGGACATCCCGACG
>NZ_VRMC01000603.1:0-246 GCF_008369905.1 Pseudonocardia sp. EV170527-09 | reverse complement strand
ACGCACAGGGCAACCTGAAGGTGCGCAATGGCGTGGCGTTCCGTTTCGACTATGGCAATCGCCTGCGCGAGGTCGATGGCAAGGAGGCCTATCAGTACGACGCGCATGGACGTCGCACCCTGGCCAGTGCGTCCAATGGCAACATCCGCTCGTTCTATGGACAGGATGGCGTGCTGCGCTACCAGCACGATCAGCGCCAGGCCAAGGGATTTGACTATGTCCAGCTCAACGGCAGCCTAGTTGCCA
>NZ_VRMC01000602.1:0-246 GCF_008369905.1 Pseudonocardia sp. EV170527-09 | reverse complement strand
GGTACACAGCATGGCATACATAATAGACCCTATGGCCGAGGCATAGGGGATGACACTCATCTTTTCTATATCTTCTTCCGTGGTCGGGCATTGAGCCGTGCTCAATTGCACACCTTGCAATACAGGCAAGAACCCTTTCTTGGACTGATCCATATTGAACTTCTTCAATATCTTGTCAAGGTATGTACTCTGTGAAAGACTAATGAGGCGTCTTGATCTATCTCTATAGATCTTGATGCCTAATAT
>NZ_VRMC01000601.1:0-246 GCF_008369905.1 Pseudonocardia sp. EV170527-09 | reverse complement strand
CACCTGGACGCGCCGGACTACCTGGCGTTGCGCGCCACGTTGGTCAGTGCGCCCGGCCAACCCGGCAACATCGTGAACCGGGACACCTCCGGAAAACCCGTGGACAAGACGCCGCAGATTGCCGGCTTCTCCTCGCGCGGACCGCACAATGCCGCCGGCGGCGATATTTTGAAGCCTGATCTGGCCGCCACCGGAGTCAATGTGCTTTCCGGATTCTCGCCGATCGCGTCGGGGGGAAGCCAATTC
>NZ_VRMC01000078.1:0-27009 GCF_008369905.1 Pseudonocardia sp. EV170527-09 | reverse complement strand
GCCGAGCTCGGACCGAGCCGGCGGGTCGGGAGGTTCGGGGCCCGGCACGCCGGACGTCGGGCGGCCCGCTGGTCACGGCGGGCCCGGGACCAGCGGGGACGGCACCGACCGGGACCGCACCGGGCTGCCCGGACCGGTCGACGTCGTCGCACCCCAGCGCCTCGACCCACCGACCACGCCCGCCCCGGACCCGTACCGGCCCGCGCCACCCCAGGGCGCATATCCCACGTCGACGGCACCGGGTCCCGATCCGCTCGGCACCCGCGTCGACCTCGGGCGCCAGTTCGGCGAGCGGACCCGGGCGCAGCCGCTCCTCCCGCCGTCGGCCCGTGGCCCCGGGTACGGGGAGCGCCTCCCCGGCGGGACGGGGTCCGGTGGCGGGCGGCCGTTCGAGCCGTTCGGTCCCGGCACCCGCTCCACCGACCCGGCCTGGTCCGCCCGTCCCGGCGAGACCACCGGACGGGGCGCCGGCCCGAGCGGCTACGGCCCGATGGCCGGCGGCGCGGGCAGCCGCGACGCCCAGGACCACCGCAACCGCTATGTCGTCCCCACCGACGAGGTGTTCGACATCGAGATCGCCGCGACCGACGCCGTCCTGGCACCCGAGGAGCCCCACCGATGATCGACTGGAACCGCGCCACCGTCCTCACCGCCGCCGAGTTCGACGTCGCCCGGGACCTCCTCGACCTCGGTCGCAACCCCGCGGTCCTGGAGCTGCTCAGCCCCGGGTTCACCGACGTCGAGCGGGCCCGCGTCGTACGGGGGTGCCTCGACACCCTGGCGGCGCGGGGCCTGTTCACCGGCACCGTGTTCGAGCCGAACCTGGTCGACGACCTGCGCACGGTCGTCGCACCGGAGTTCCAGCACGACCTCGTGGTCGCACCACCGTCGTGGCAGCGTGCGCTGGTCGCGCAGCGGGCCGGGCGCGCGGTGCTGGCCACCCGGATCGACGACGACGTCGCGCTCGTGCGCGTCCGACCCGACGACGCGGCCGCCGTCCTGGTCGAGCTGCTCGGTGAGGTCGTACCGGGCCCCGGTGTCGGGGTGCAGATTCCCGTCACGGTGCTGGGGGAGGCCGTCGAACGCGCCGACGGCGACGCCGACCGGCTCGTCCACGAACTCCTCCGGCGGGGCTGCACCGCGGCCGAGGCCGAGGTGCTGCGGCGGATGGGGCGGACCGAGGGCGTCGCCCAGCTCGGCGCCGGGCGCAAGGGACCCGACCCGTGCCGCGCGCCGGGTGTCCTGCTGGTGCACGCCACCCCGGACGGCTGCTACGTCCAGCGGCGCCCGACCCCGGACGGCGTCGGCGGCCCGCTGCCCGACGACGCCGTGGTGCACGCCGGAGCGGCCGACGCGACGTACCTGGTCCGTGAGCTGGACCGGCTCGCCGACGCGGCCCGCCGCCGTCGCGCACCGGTCGGGGCGCACCGGACCTGGTGACGGGCAGCTCGGAACTCGCTTACCGGGTAAGCGTGTTCAGCGGGGAAGGTGTCCCTGCCGCGCGCCGGTGCGAGCGGCGGACCCTCCGGGATCAGCGCAGGACGACGGTCCCCCGCGGCACCTGCCCCGCCGACGCCGGCGGCACCGTGTCCGGCACCTCCACCCGGACCGGCAGCGACCCGGATACCACGCGGTCGTGGACGTCGCGGTACTCGAGATCCCCGTCGGGACCCAGCTCGGTGACGTAGCCGTGCGTGGCGAGCTGGGCGTCGTCGAGCTCGGTCAGGGGCTCGGCGCGCACCGCGGACACCACGTACTCGGGCCAGACGACGTCGGGGTAGGCCTCGTGCAGGTCGGTGAGCAGCCCGACGAAGACCTGCTGCCAGCGCAGCGGCATCGACTGGGCCAGTGAGCGCGGCACGACGAGGTGGTCCGGGCAGGCACCGGGCGCCGCGGAGTCGAGGTAGTCCGAGAGCGGGGAGCGCATGCCGCCCATGATGGCGCCTCGACCCCGTTCAGGCCGGGTTCGGCGTGGTCCCCGGCCGGGTGGCGAGCGGCACGAGGTCGCTGAACTCCCACGGAACGGGCTGCACCCGGACCGGGTGGTCCTTGTTGGGTGCCTCGACCATCTTCCCGTCGCCGATGTACATCGTGACGTGGTAGATCGTGCTCGGATCCGACGGGTCGTGGGCGTAGAACAGGAAGTCGCCCGGCGCGACGTCGCGCACCGGCAGGTGCCCGCCGGACTTGTACTGGTCGCGCGACACCCGCGGGATCGTGAGCCCGGCGGCCTCGTAGGCACGCATGAGCAGGCCGGAGCAGTCGTAGGCGTCCGGGCCGGTCGCGCCCCACACGTAGGGCTTGCCGAGCTCGCCGAGCGCGAAGCCGATCGCGGCGCCGGCGACGCCCGGGGGCAGCGCGCCGGTCGTGCCGGGGGCGCAGCCGGTCGGGTTGGCGACGTCGCCGATGTTCTGGACCAGCGACGCGGCCAGGCCCTCCCACTTGGCATAGGCGTCGGGGAAACCGGAGCGCTGGACCTTCTGGGCCGCCACCGTCACCGGCAGTGAGTCCCAGCCGGGCACCTCCATCAGCCGCTCGTAGAAGATCCGGCTGCTGTAGACGGGGTCGGTGACCTGAGCGGGGGTCCCCCACCCCTGCGACGGACGCTGCTGGAACAGCCCGAGCGAGTCCCGGTCCCCGTAGTCGATGTTGCGGAGCGTCGACTCCTGCATCGCCGTGGCCAGCGCGATGAGCCAGGCCTTCGGCGGGAGCTGCATGTCCTTGGCGACCGAGATGATCGCGGCGGCGTTCTGCTTCTGCTCGTCGGACAGCGTCTCGAAGGTGGCTCCCCCGCCGCCGCGGCCGACCGTCGCCGTCGAGATCCCGGTGTCGCACCAGGCCGCGTTCGACCGGCCGCCACCGAGGTTGGGGCTGAACGCGAGGAAGCCGACCGTCAGGAACAGCACCAGCGCCATCCCGATCGCGACGAACGGCAGCAGCAGCCGCAACGGCCGCAGCGCACGCGTCAGCGGGGTGCTCATGCCCGGTCGTAGCGGGACACCTTCCAGCCCGCTTCGGTGTCGACGATCAGGATCCGCAGGGTCAGCGTGTCGGTCGGCACGGTGACCTCGATGCTCTTCGGCGCGACCCGGGTCGGGGTGGCCGGCCCGGTGACCCGGGAGGCGGGCACGTTCGACGGGTCGACGCTCGCGAGCACGCCGAGGAACTCGTCGGTCGTGTACGGCCGCAGCCCGGCGACCCACTGCTGGGAGGTCATCCCGTCGGGGTGGTTCACCCAGGCCGACGCCCACACCCGGGCCGTCTCCAGGGCCTGCTGCGGTACCTGCGACACCGGCAGCGCCTCGGGGGTCAGCTCGGGCACCGGCGGCAGCAGGGTCGGGGTGGGCGTCGCGGAGACCCCGGACGACCCGCTGTCCCACCGGTTGCCGCCGGAGCCGCCCCCGGCGACGAGCCCCCCGGACGCCGCACCGCCGGAACCTCCGAGCGAGACCAGCCCGAACACGAGTCCGCCCAGGACCACCACCGTCACGGCGAGCCGGACGGGAGAGCGCAGCGGCCACTGCCACACCGCGCGGTAGGCGCCGGCACGGCCGCGGGAGGACCTAATCGGCACGGTCACCGCCGGTGTGCGCCGCCCGCGGGCGGTAGATCTTGTAGACGGGCACGCCGTCGACGAGCTCCGGGGGCACCGGGGCCGGGTCGCCGGGGCGGCGGGGGCCCGTGTCGTCGCGGCGGTAGATGGAGCGGTCGTCGACCTCGCCGGGGTCGACCCGCGTCGCGAACCCGGTGTCGGGCCGCCCGGACACCCCGACCGGCAGCGCCCCGCGGCGTGGCTCGGCGATCCGGGCCGCCTGGGGGGAGGGCACGTCCGTCGCCGCGCGACGACGGACCCGGGCCCCCGGCCCGGCCGCGGTCTCGGCCTCCGGGCGCACCGCGCCCGGGTCGCCGGACCCGCCGTGGCCGCCGCGCTCGGACCACCAGCGGGACTGGCGCTCGTCGGCGTCGTTCGGGCCCCGCATCCGGTTCCAGACGCGCGAGACCGGGCCGCCGTTGATGCCGGGGACGATCCCGCCGAACTGCTCGCGGGTGAGCGTCACCATCGACACCAGCCGCCGGAACGGTCGCGCGACGGCCCACAGCACGAGCGTGACCACACCGGTGACCAGCAGCGCGAGCCACAGATCGACCCCGGAACCCGGGGCGAACAGCGACACGACCAGCAGCGCGTGCAGCCCGGCCAGCGCCCCGACGACCAGCGTGTTCACGATCGCCGCGCCGCCGATGCGCAGGATCGCCGGGATGACGTCCGGTTTCAGCAGCGCGACGACGGCGATCGCCGGCGCCGTCACCACCATCAGCCGGATGATCAGCAACGCGACCAGCACCAGGACCTTGGACAGCAGCTGGAACAGCGCGATGCACGCGGCCTGGATCAGCGCGAGCGTCCCGGCTCCGATCCGGCTGCCGGACGCCCCGGTGAAGTACGGGTAGCGGTCGCCCATGCGGTCGGCGATCGCGGCGTACTCGCTCTTCTTGCGCTCGGCCGTCTCACTGGTGTCCTCGCCGCGGTCGATCTCGTCGATGGTGAACGCCTGGGCCCGCAGCAGGTCCCGTCCCAGCTCCTGGGCCTGCGGGACATCCGGTGCGCCGAACGTCCCACGCAGCCAGTTCTGGTAGGCCACCTGGTCGACGAGCACCGTGGGGAGGGTGTCGCGGGTGCCGAGCCCGACCTGCCCGAGGAAGCCCTCCTGCATCTGCGTGACGCCGTCGAGCAGCAGGTTGTCCGCCGCGCGGGACCAGTCGACCGGTGCGAGATAGGCGGCGGAGCCGATCATCAGCGCCAGCACCGCGATGCCGGTGCGCTGGGCCTGGCGCGCGAGCTCGCCGCGCATCGCCAGCAGCAGCACGATGATCGCGAACCCGAGCAGGCCGAGGCCCACCCAGGTGGTGAACACCGTCTCGTACATCGCCCGGGTCGCGGTGGTGATGACCTGGTCGAGCGGTTCGAACAGCGACCCGCCGTCGGCGATCAGGTAGTGCGCCCAGTTCACCCCGCCGACGGTCAGCTTCGCCAGGTTGAAGACCTGGTTGCCCAGCCAGGTGTCGGTGGTGACCGAGGGGTTCAGCACGCCCGACGCGGCGCAGCCCAGGTCGTAGTTGTGCCAGACGAGTCCGGCGTAGCCGACCTCCTCGTAGACGCTGCCTGCCTCCCCGTGCAGCGCCGAGGGCCGGTCCAGCGAGCCGACCAGCCCGGTGCCGGGGCGGTCCGGCTCCGGCGGGGTCTTGCAGTCCAGCGCCTGTGCCATCGCGGGCGAGCCGAGCAGCAGTGTGCCGCCGGCGATCGCGGTGACCACCAGGATCGCCGTCCGCCGGCGACGGCGCCGGGTGGTCCCCGGGGTGTCCGGCCGGCGTGTGCGGCGGGTCCTGCGCACCGACACGACGACGGCCGCGAGCAGCACACCCAGGACGACCCAGATCCCTGCGCCGCCGGACGGGTCGAGCCCCGCCGTCACCGTCCGTCCCCGTCGGGGGGCGTGGGCGGGACGTGACCGTTCGTGGGAGCAGCTCCCTCCGAGGACACGCCGTGCGGGGTCGTCGCGGAGGGCTCGTCGACGATCCAGTCGTCGTCGAGTTCGTCGAGCAGGTCGAGCTGCTCGTCGTCGTAGAGCTCCGCACGCCCGACGGCGGCGTCGGTCGCGGCGACCGACACGACCTGCACCCCACCGGCGCGGATCCCGCCGGCCAGGACCGGGTCGGCGTCGCCGGGGCCGATCCGGGTGTCGGTGGTCAGGTCGATCTCGTCGCCGTCGAGGTCGGGCACCGCCACCGGGGCCGGGGCGCGGCGCGCGGGCAGCGGGCTCGGCTCGTCGGGGGCGGTCATCTCCGGGTGCCCCGACCCGGTGAGCGCCGGTCCGCCGGGCGGGCGCGGCGCGACGACCCGGGCGGCGTCGGGGTTGGTGTCGAGCGCTTCGCGGACGTGCTCCAGGTGCGGCGCCTCCAGGTCGATGCGCACCTTCTCCACACCGCCGTGGCCGTCGGCGAACACGAACTGGCGGGGCGCGTCGTCGGGCCGGTCGTCGTGGCGGGGGCGCGGGGACAGCGTCCCGAGCATCTCCTCGTAGCCGACACCGGTGGGCACGCGCAGCAGCCGCAGCGCCTCGGACTGGGCCTCCTCGTCGTCGGTCCGGCCGACGAACACCGCGTTGACCAGCGACGCGAAGCCCGACACCCGCAGCAGGTCGCCGGCCAGCTGGGAGGCGAACAGCGCGCGGACGTTGAACTTGCGGGAGTCGCGGGCGAGCCGGTCGATGAGGACCTTGCCGGTCGGCACCTGGGACAGGAAGTGCGTCTCGTCGAGCGCGACGCCCTTGCGGAGGTTGCGGTCGGCGTCGTAGATCGTGCGCTGGGTCAGCCAGGACGCCAGGTTCAGCAGCTCGACGCCGAGCGACTCGTTGTCGGTCCACTCCTCGCGCGGGCTGCCCGGACGCGGCAGCGACAGGCCCTGCATCGTCAGCACGGTGAGCCGGTAGTCGCGGTCGGCCTGCCAGGGGTCCGCCCGGGTCTCGTCGGGGAACAGCAGCGCGGCCTGCGGCAGCTCGCGCCGCTCGTCGAGGAAGTCCGCGACGACGCCGGCGTGGTCCTCACCCTCGGTGGCGTGCCTGCGCAGTGCGTCGATGACCATGCCGGGGTGCCGGTCGGGCGAGCCGCCGACCTCGCGCACCGCCCGGAGCAACACGATCCGGGTGTGCGGCTGGCGGGCGATCTCGTAGGGCAGCAGCCCGGACAGCACATCGAGCACCAGGCGGCGACGGGTGGCCGCGGCCAGCGAGCGCTCCCGCTTCCAGGCGCGCTCGGGGTCCTCGTCGTCGAGGAAGTGGTCCGGGCGCGGCTCGGCGACCACCCGGTACGGGTTGAGGATGCCGGGATCGGCCCGGAGCAGGTTGATGTGCCGGGAGAACGGCGCCAGCTCCGGCAGCCGGGTCAGCTCCGCGAGCGGGCCGGACGGGTCGAGCACCGTCCAGCGGGCCCCGGCACGCAGCGTCTTGTAGACGACCAACCCGGTGAGGAACGACTTGCCCGAGCCCAGACCGCCGACGATCGCGGTCAGGCCGGACGCCCGTCGGACCTCCTGGGCCAGCCACGGGTCCCAGGCGACCGGGCGCCGGGTCGCGGTGCAGGTCTCGCCGAGCATGATCCCGCGCCGGTCACCGACGCTGGCCGTCGCGGCCGGGACCGCCGCCGCGGCCCAGGTGACCGACCCACGTCGGCGGTAGGCCGTCGCGGCCAGCGGCTCGCCGGGGATGAACTCGCGGGCGTAGCGGTACTGGGCCTCGGGGTGCTCGATCTGCACCTTGGGCCGGTACAGGTCGACGACCTGCTGGGCGCGGGTGGTGGCCTCGGCCTCGTCGCGGCCGGAGACCGCGATCCGCCACCAGCCGTAGAGCCGGGTGTTGAGCTGGGTCAGCCCGGTGGTGAGCTCGTCCTCGACCTCCAGGACCCGGTCGGCCTGGCGCGCCAACGACATCGGCGGGTCGAGGTCGTGGTCGTGGGTGTAGTGCCGGATCTGGCTGCGCACCTTGCCCATCTGGCGCTGCAGCTCACCGGTGACGTCCTCCGGGCGGCGCACGTAGATCCGCGCGGACCACTCGACCGGGAACGGCAGCCGATCGGAGTGCTGCATCCACGGGTCGTCGATCTCCGGAATGCGCAGGCCCTCCATCAGCCCGACGCTCAGCACCGCGACGTTGCGGGTGACGGTCTGGCTGCGCATCCGCCCGACGACCTGCACGGTCGGCGCGTACGGCTCCTGGTGGAGGTCGACGCCCTCGGTGAACGCGGCCAGGTCCTCCGGCTCCCAGGTCGACACCCCGCGCGGCACCGAGGACAGCCCGCGCGGCGCGGGCAGACCGAGCGCGACGGAGCGGTGCATCAGCCAGGCCATGTCCTCGGCGCTGGCCGGGACGGCGTCGAGCCCGGACCCGGCGACGAGCACGTCGAGGTGGTTCACCTCGGACTCCAGCGCGGCGAGCTCGGCCCGGACCGCGGACGGCACGAGCCGGTCCAGGACGGGCGCGGCGCGCTCCACCCAGCGGTCGATCAGCCCGCGGCCGGAGACCTCGATACCGAGGAAGACCTCCTTGTCGGCCATCGACAGCCCCATGAGGTGGCGCTGCTCGCCCTCCAGGAAGCCGTCC
This sequence comes from Pseudonocardia sp. EV170527-09, assembly GCF_008369905.1. NCBI lineage: Bacteria > Bacillati > Actinomycetota > Actinomycetes > Pseudonocardiales > Pseudonocardiaceae > Pseudonocardia > Pseudonocardia sp. EV170527-09. The sequence goes on along the minus strand of NZ_VRMC01000078.1, from coordinate 18,853 downwards.
CAGCCGAGCGCGCCGGGCACGTCGGGCATCCGGCCGATCGCGTTCTGGTCGAACGACTCGGCCCACATGTGCACCGGGTACGGCCGGGTGGTGACGCGCAGGTGCAGCCAGCGGCCCTGCAGCTCGCCGAGCTGCGCGGCGATCTGGCGGATCAGCACCTCGCGCTGGTTGTCGCTGCGGAAGCTCCACGCCTGCGCCGCGAGCCGGTACCAGGCCATGACCTGGCCGTTGGTCCGCGTGATGTGGCCGTCGATCGAGCGCAGCGCGATCGACGGTGTGTAGTCCGAACCGCCCTCGCCGGCACGGGCCCGGCCACGCCGAGCCCTCCGGCGGGGGGTCCGCTCAGGTGCGGCCACGGTGGCCACTCCGGCGCCACGGGTCGGGACGGCCGGTGCGCGCGGGGAGGCTCGCCCCACGACCACTGCCGCTGCCACGGGCCCGGCGGAAACGGCTGCGCCGCGGCGCGCTCCCCGGCTCCGGCAACGGCGGGACCACGCGCGTGGGGGCCGCGACCGGGGCCTCGAACCCCGGGACCACCGGACCGGCGGTGTCGGGGACCGACTCCACGAGGGTGCCGGACGCGGGGCGCGGCGTGGCGTCCGCCGCGGTCAACGAGGAACGGCGGGGGGCACCGAGTGCGCGGGCCCGGCCGCCCGAGGAGGGGGTGCCCGGGTGGGCGCGAGTGGTGTGGACACGCACGTGGGACGCACGCACCGAGCCGCCCGCGGCCTTGCGCCCGGCCCGCGGACCGGTCACCTCGGCCCAGAACTGGGCGAGCACCTGACCGAGCGGACGCTCGTAGTCGATCTTCTTGCCGAGCAGGCGGGTGATCGCGATCGTGCCGACGAGAGCCCATGCCACGGAGAAGAAGTCCAGTCCGATGCCGAGCCGGCGCTGGACGAACATGATCAGCATCATGACGAGGAGACCCACGCCGTAGCTGACGTAGCGGGCGCGCCAGGGAAACGTGGCACGCGGCGGCCCGAGCCAGACGGCGTCGACGCGGTAGACCTCGTCGTCCGTGCGAACGAGCACGGGTCAGCCCGGGGTCACGAGCAGGTTGGCCAGCGCCTGTCCGATGGCCGGACCGCTGCCGGTCACGGCGATGCCCAGTGCGATCAGACCCACCAGCAGTCCGATGCTCCGCCGGGCCACGCCGGCGTTGTCACCACGACCACCGATCCACAGCAGGATGACGGCGATCGCGAGCAGGATCAGCGGCACGATGTTGTTCGTGATCCAGTCGCGGAGGTTGACCGTGGTCAGCTGTCCGCCCTGGGCGAGTACCAGCTGGATCGCCTCGTACGAGGTCTTCACAGCTCCTCCTTGCGGCAGTCCATTTGTCCCGGTCGCTCCCGCAGGCGAGTAGACCACGAGACCCGTACGTGATCCTAGGGGCTGAGCCACCCGGCCCACGCGTGCGCCACGCTGCGCGATCGGGTCGACACGGTCGGAGCAGTGTCGATCGGGCGTGACTCGCATCTCCCCGGCGACCCGCCCCCGGCCCGAGATGTCATGGTCGGCCTTGTCTACTGTTCGGTAACAAGTATGGCCCGACCGTGACGGGGTCGGGCGACCCACGGCCGGGCGCACTACCCTTCGCCCGACCGTCGTCGCACCCCACCACACCAGTGCGACGACGAGGTCCGAGGAGGCACTGCGATGACGAGGCCCGTCCGGTCCCGGCGGCACGGTACGCCGTGCGCGCACGACCGCACCCCCGCCTCCGCACGCCCCAGGACCGGTTCACCGTTTCCCGTCCCGATCCGTCACGGCAGCACCACGCTCCGGCAGGGACCGCTGGGTGTTCTACAGGGAGGTTCCTCCAGATGACCTGGGTGCAGTACACGCTCGGCATCATCACGGTGCTGTCGGCAGTGGTCGCCGTCGCGCTCGTGTCCATGACCGTGACCCGGATGGTCCGGATCATCCGGCTCGGTCAGCCCGACCCGACGCGCAACGGCCCGTTCGGGCCGCGGCTCGCGACCATGCTCAAGGAGACCCTGGGCCACACCAGGATGCTCAAGTGGACCAAGATCGGCATCCTGCACTGGCTGGTCATGGTCGGCTTCCTGGGCCTGATCCTGGCACTGGTCGAGGCGTTCGTGGAGGTCTGGAACCCGACCTTCCACCTGCCGCTGATCGGCGTGTGGTCGGTGTACTCGATCTACGTCGAGTTCCTCGGCGTCGCCACGGTCGTGGGCATCGGCGCGCTGATCGTCATCCGGCAGCTGAACAACCCCCGCTCGCAGGGCCGGCTGTCGCGGTTCTACGGGTCGAACATGGGCCGGGCGTACTTCGTCGAGGGCGTCGTGTTCCTCGAGGGCCTGGGCATCCTGGTGGTGCGGGCCGCGAAGATCTCGCTCAACGCCTTCGACGTGCCGGTGTGGTCAGCTCCGGTGTCCTACGCCCTGTCGACGATCCTCCCCGCCTCCACCGCGCTGGTCAGCGTGTTCGCCGCGGTGAAGGTCCTGTCGGCGATGATCTGGCTGATCGTCATCGCGGCCAAGCCGACCATGGGTGTGGCCTGGCACCGGTTCACCGCGTTCCCGAACATCTACTTCAAGCGCAACGACGACGGCTACAAGGCCCTCGGCGCGACCCGGCCGATGATGAGCCAGGGCAAGGCGCTGGACCTGGAGGAGGCCGACCCCGACACCGACACGTTCGGCGTCGGCAAGGTCGAGGACTTCACCTGGAAGGGCCTGCTCGACTTCACCACCTGCACCGAGTGCGGCCGCTGCCAGTCCCAGTGCCCGGCCTGGAACACCGAGAAGCCGCTGTCGCCGAAGCTGCTGGTCAACGCCCTGCGCGACCACGCCTACGAGAAGGCCCCCTACCTGCTCGCCGGCGGCAGCCGTGACATGGCCGGCGACGAGGTCGGCATCACCGGCGAGGGCGCCGAGGAGCGGCTCAAGGCCATCCCGGTCGACGCACTGGAGGCCGCGGGCCGCCCGCTGATCGGCGGCGAGGACGTGAACGGCGTCATCGACCCCGACATCCTGTGGTCCTGCACCACCTGCGGCGCCTGTGTCGAGCAGTGCCCGGTCGACATCGAGCACGTCGACCACATCATCGACATGCGCCGCTACCAGGTCCTGATCGAGACCGAGTTCCCCACCGAGCTCAACTCGCTGTTCAAGAACCTGGAGAACAAGGGCAACCCCTGGGGCCAGAACGCCAAGGACCGCCTGGAGTGGACGAAGGGCCTGGACTTCGAGGTCCCCGTCGTGGAGGGCGAGCTCGACGCCGACACCGAGTACCTGTTCTGGGTCGGCTGCGCCGGCGCGTTCGACGACGGCCAGAAGAAGACCGTCCGCGCCACCGCGGAACTGCTGCACCGGGCCGGGGTGAACTTCGCCGTCCTCGGGTCGGGCGAGACCTGCACCGGTGACCCGGCGCGCCGCTCGGGCAACGAGTTCGTGTTCCAGATGCTCGCGCAGCAGAACGTCGAGGTCCTCAACACGGTCTTCGAGGGCCGCGAGACCGGGACCCGCAAGATCGTGACGACCTGCCCGCACTGCCTCAACACCCTGGGCCGGGAGTACCCCCAGCTCGACGGGCACTACGAGGTCGTGCACCACACGCAGCTGCTCAACAAGCTGGTGCGGGAGAAGAAGCTGGTCCCCGTCTCGGCCCCCGCCGCCGACGCCGCCCCGGTGACCTACCACGACCCCTGCTACCTGGGCCGGCACAACGAGGTCTACGAGGACCCGCGCGCCCTGGTCAGCGCGGCCGGAGCGACCCTGTCGGAGATGCCGCGGCACGGTGACCGGTCGATGTGCTGCGGTGCCGGTGGCGCCCGGATGTGGATGGAGGAGCGCATCGGCAAGCGCATCAACTTCACCCGCGCTGAGGAGGCCGCCGAGACCCTCACGAAGGCCGGTGGCGGCTCGGAGCCGTCCGGGACGCTGGCGGTCGGCTGCCCGTTCTGCCGCACGATGATGACCGACGGCGTGAACCAGACCGCCGGTGAGGCCGTGCAGGTCCAGGACGTCTCGCAGATGCTGCTCGCCGCGGTCAAGCGGGGCGACCCGGCACCGGAGCCGGAGCCCGTCGCAGCCGAGACCACCCCAGAGACCACCGCCGAGGACGCGCCGACTACCGAGACGCCCGCCGTCGCCACACCGGAGGCGGAGGTCGCCGAGGAGGCCGCGACGCAGGACCCGGCCACCCCGGCCGGCTCGGACGGGGCGTCGAGCACCGGAACCCCGGCGTCGTCGGGCAACGGGAACGGCAACGGCTCGACCAACGGCTCGTCGCCGGAGCAGGCCGAGCAGCAACGCTCGAACGAGAACTGACCCACCACCGACGACGGCCGGGCGCACCCCGCGCGGGGGCCCGGCCGTCGTCGTGTGTGCGGGGGTCAGCAGGGGGCGAAGGAGCTGACCTGGAACGTCGACGGTGTGGTCCGGGTGAGCACGACCCGGCCCAGCTGGGGTGCGGCGGCCCCCCAGGCCGAGCGGCAGGCGTCGACGGTGGTGGTGGCGCCGACCGCCACCACCGGGTCGGGGCGGCGGTCCGGCTCGGTGACCCCGGCTCCTTCCGGCACCCGGCCGTGCAGCACGGCGACAGCGTCCTCGCAGGTGGGCGCCCCGGTGGCGGCCCGCACCTGGTCCAGCGCCGCGGGCTGCACGAGCCGGCAGACCCGAGCCGGGTTCGGCGAGGCGACCCCGGTGTCCAGCGAGACGAGCGCGAGCTGTGGGCGGGCGACGCCGAGATCGGTGCGGAACTGGGTGCCGGCCTGCGCGTCGATCCGGGCCTGGTCCTGACGGATCTCCGCGGAGCGGAACGAGTAGCCGACCCCGGACACGACCAGCAGGACCACGCCCAGGGCGAGCACCTTCCAGCGGGGCAGCAGCAGCGCCCCGGCGACGATCACCCCGACCGACAGGGCCAGCGCCCACGCCCACGGGTTCTCGCGCGTCCCGTTCACCAGGGCCGCGACGAGCACGACCCCGGCGACGTGCGGTGCCCAGCCCTGCAGCAGCCGGTCCAGCCGCAGCAGGGCGAGCAGGACCAGGGTGCCGAACCCCAGTCCGACCGGGACCCACCAGCGGTCCGGGTCGTCGAGGAAGGGCAGGAGCAGCAGCGCCGCTCCGGCCAGGCCCAGCGCGGTGGCACCGCGGAGGCTGCGGGGTCGCAGCCTCCGCCACGGGGCCCAGGGATCGTCGGGCCCCGGCCCGGTTGGGTCGTCGCGCCCCGCCCCGGGTCCGGACGGCACGGAACCGCCCGTCGCGGGCCCGTCCGGGAGCACGAGGGCGCGCGGGTCGGCCTCCGGCGGCGTCCGGGGCTGCTCCGGGGTCGGCACGACGAGCTCGGTCCCGGGCACCGGCGGGGGCACCGTGCCGCGGTCCGCAGCGCCGCCCTGTCCGGTGGGACGGCCCGCAGCGTCGCCCGGCCCGGTGGGACGGTCCGCGGCGGCGCGGTCAGGCGAATCGGGAGCGTCCGGCCGGCGGGCGGCGGGGCGGACGCCGCGGTCGGGTCGTCCCCTGCGGCGACGGCCGGTGGCCCACGGGTCCGGGGAGCTGCGGTCGGCGTCCATCACCTCCCAGCGTAGCGAGGCGGGAGCCCGCTCAAGCGCCGAAGAACGCGTTCATGCCCGGCTCGTCGGACAGGTAGGTCTCGATCTCGACGATCCGGCCGTCCCCGATCCTGCAGACGGTGGCGAGGTGCTCGTCGAGCACCCGGTCCCCGCGGCGGGCCGTGTTGTGCAGACCGAGCGCGACGTTGTCGGCGCTCACCAGGACGTGCTCGAGCGCGAAGTCCACCCCGTAGGAGGCGATCAGCGCCGCACGGTCGAGCACCGCCTCGGCACCGTCGACCCGACCGGAGACCGCGTTGTTCCCGGGCAGGGTCCAGGTGACGGCCGGGTCGAGAACCGCTCGCAGCCGGTCCTTGTCCCCGGTGGTGAGGGCGGAGTGGAATTCGGTGGCGATGTGGTGACGGACGTCCATGGCTCCTCCAACTGTTCGAGTTGATTCGAACCGTAGTCCCCGAACCCGACCGGAGCCAGATGATCGCCGCCACATCAGTTCGAACACAGTCGTACCATGGGTCCATGCAGGACGACCCGACCCGCGACGAGCTGAGCATCGAGACCGTGATCGCGGCGCTCGACCATCCGGTGCGGATGCGGGTCGTCCGCACGCTGGCCGCCCTCGGCGAGGACGAGACGCTCACCTGCCAGGAGATCCTCCCCGATATGACCAAGAGCAGCGCGAGCCATCACTGGCGGACGCTGCGGGAGTCGGGCGTGATCGAGCAACGGCGCGACGGCAGGGTGCTGCGGACCCGACTGCGGCGCGTCGACCTCGACGCGCGGTTCCCCGGGCTCGTGGCGGCCGTCGTCGACGGGTGAGCTCAGCTCCGCCGGGTGTCGGTGCGGTGGAAGCTGCGGAACGCGCGCGACGGGGTCGGCCCCCGCTGCCCCTGGTAGCGCGACCCGACGCCCTCGGTGCCGTAGGGCCGTTCGGCCGGGCTGGACAGCCGGAACAGGCACAGCTGCCCGATCTTCATCCCCGGCCACAGGGTGATCGGCAGGTTCGCGACGTTGGACAGCTCCAGCGTGATGTGCCCGGTGAAGCCCGGGTCGATGAACCCGGCGGTGGAGTGGGTCAGCAGGCCCAGGCGCCCGAGCGAGCTCTTGCCCTCCAGCCGGCCGGCCAGGTCGTCGGGCAGACCGACCCGCTCGAACGTCGACCCCAGCACGAACTCGCCGGGGTGCAGCACGAACGACTCACCGTCCGGCGTCTCCACCGGGGTCGTCAGCTCGTCCTGCTGCTGGGCGGGGTCGATGTGGGTGTAGCGCGAGTTCTGGAAGACGCGGAAGAACCGGTCCAGCCGGACGTCGACGCTGGACGGCTGGAGCATCTCGACGTCCCACGGGTCGAGCACGAGCCGGCCGGACTCGATGTCCTTGCGCAGGTCGCCGTCGGAGAGCAGCACACCGACAGCCTATCCAGGGCCGACGGTCACGCCTCGGAGGACTCCTCGGAGTCCGACTCCACCTCGCCGGGACAGTGCCGGCCGCCGCCCACGAGGTCGTCGGGCAGCTGCGGCGAGCGGGTCAGCCCGAACATCCAGGCGATGGCCTGCTCCGCCCGGGCGGCCTCGAAACCGTCCGACGCGGCGGCGCGACGCCCGTGGTCACCGTCGAGCACCTGCGCGACGGCGGCGGCCGTGTCGTGGGCGGCGATGCTGCGGATCGAGTCGCCGGGCTGCGGCACGTTCGGCCCGTCGACCAGCACCGCCAGGGTGCCGAGGCCGGGCGCGTCGACGACGAGCTCGTGATCGTCGCTGACCAGGACGGTCGCCGCGGCGAGCACGGCCAGCTGGTCGGACAGCGGGGGCTCGGGCACAGCCGTCACCCGGGGGTGGGTGCCGAGCGACCGGACCGTCTCCCCGGCGGCGAGCGCACCGAAGAGCACGATCTCGATCCGCGGGTAGCGCTCCAGCAGGTCCGCGACGCCGCGCAGCACCGGCGACGACGACGCCCGCGCCAGATCGACGACGATCAGCCTGCGGTGCTCGTCGTGCACCCGCTCCAGCGCGCCGACACAGCCCTGGTGCTGCGGCCCTGGCAGCGAGTTGATCGTGTCGCCGATGGTCAGCACGTTCGGGCCGAGGGGGCTGCCCAGCGCGGAACCGCTGGTGGTGAGGAACAGCGACGCGAGCTGGCCGATGACCCGCCGGTGCGCCTCCTGCGGGAACGGGCACGGCAGGTCGTCGGTGCACATCCCGGCCTGCATGTGCACGATCGGGATCCGCCGCCAGAACGCGACCGTCGCCGCGACCTCGGCCGCCAGCCCGCCGCCGTGGACCAGCACCGCGGACGGGTCCTGGTCGACGAGCAGCTGGTCGAGCCGGGTGAACAGCGCCGCGGCGACATCGGCCATGCCGGGCCCGGTGTCCAGCGGCAGCAGGATCGTGATGTCGGTGGGGACGCCGAGCGCCTCGAACGCCTCGTGGACCGCCATCGGGTCCGGCCCGGTGGCGACGGTGATCCCACGGATGCGGTCCGCCGCCGCGACGGCCCCGGCGACCGGGGCGAGCCGCGCGACTTCGGGACGGCTGCCGGCGATGAGCAGGACGTCGTGCTCATGGCCCGGGGGGAACCCGGGCGCATCGACCGACATCGGGTCGAACACCGCCATCGCAGTCACCTTCCGGCCGAGGTTTGACCGACGGCGCCGAGTGTGCGCGGAGCGGGTGGCCCGGTCGAGACATGCGCGCCCGGTGGTCGGTTCGTGCGGTGGCCGGGGCGGGGAGGTCCGTGACAGGTCCGCGGATCGTGGTGCTAGGGTGATCTCGCGACATGCGGATGTAGTTCAATGGTAGAACATCAGCTTCCCAAGCTGAATACGCGGGTTCGATTCCCGTCATCCGCTCCAACCACGAAGGCCCAGCTCACACGGTGTCCACACCGGAGCTGGGCCTTCGTCGTATCTAGATCCACTTGGCCCGTGGGCCATTGGCGGGCCATTCAGCCGACCGGAACCCGGCTGCCTGCGGGGCCGTCCTCGTCGTCCTCCTGGTCGTCGGTGTCGATCTCCCGGCCCTCGACGAGCGCACTCAACCGATCCGCGATCCGCTGGTCCGCCTCACTCGTGGCCCGCTGGTAGATCAGGGCCGCGCGCATGTCGTCGTGACCCATCCGCGCCATCAGGTCCCTGGTGCTGGCGCCGGTCTGCGCAGCGAAGAGGTTGCCGGTGTGCCGCAGATCGTGGATGTGCAGCCCGGGCGCGCCGAGCTTCCGGACCGTCTCGGGCCACTTCGTCAGGTTGTTGAAATGTGCCCGCCGCAGCGCCCCACCCTTCGGACCGGTGAAGACCAGCGCATCCGAAGCCGGCCCGACGTAGGTCATCAGGTGCTTGACGATCTCAGGCCGGATGGCCGGCGGCACGGAGATGGTGCGGACACCGGCCCGGGACTTGGGCGGACCGACGACGATCCCTCGGCCCACGACCTCCGTGTGCGCGACGGTGACCCGGATCCAACTGCCGTCCGGTGCGATGTCACCGCGCCGGAGGGCGGACACCTCGCCCCAACGCAGGGTGGTGAAGGCCGTCACGAGGATCATCGCGCGGAGCCGGCGGTGTCGCATGGCGTCGGCGAGCTTGAAGACCTGCGGAACGGTGAGCACCGGGCGTTCGGCCGGATTCTCCCGGTCAGCGCCGCGGACCCTGCAGGGGTTGCGAGAGATGATCCCGTCCTCCTGGACCGCGGTGTTCAGGACGGCACGGAGCAGCCGGTACGACTTGGCTGCAACCGACTGTGAGACGCCCGCGGCCAGGAGATCGGAGCGCCACTCCCGAACCAGCGCCGTACTGAGGTCACCGATCTTCACATCACCGAGGCGCGGAACGACGTGCTTGGTGAGCAGCCACCGATAGAGCTCCACCGTTCGCGGACGCAGCGACGGTCGCTCAGTGATCCACTTATCGGCGTACGCACCGATCGGAATCGCCGCGCGCAGCGGATCCGTCCACTCGCCGCGAACCATCTGCGACTCGACCACGACCAGCCATTGCTCGGCGTCCCTCCTGCTCGGGAACGTCCGAGGAGCAGATCGCATCCGGCCGTCAGGACCGGGAAAGCGCGCCTGCCACCGGCCCGACGAGCGTTCACGGACGTTGCCGAAACGTCGGCGACCGGACTTGTTAGCCATCTACGCCACCCCGCCCAGGTCGCGCCGAATGCTGGCCACGGTGATCGCTTCGACCCGTCCGGCTCGCACAAAGTCCTCCAGGTCGACGACCGCAATCCGGACGTGCGCGCCGACCTTGTGGAAGGCGATACGTCGCTCGGCGACGAGGCGCCGGACGAACCGGACCGAAGTGTTCAGGTACTCCGCCGCCTCGGCGACGGTCAGATATCCGCTCACAGCCGGGGCTCCTCACGCTGCCTGGTCGGTAGTTGCCGAACGCTCGCCGTCGAGTGGTGGATCACCAGCTGCCATCACCGCCGCGTCGTAGTCGGCCCGCCATCGCTGGCGTTGGTTGATCGCGTGCAGCAGCAGGACCGGCCGGCTGGGGACATCGCAGTCCCCGGCCCGGGTGCGTTCCCACTCGAACGGCCCGTCATCGACGGCGTAGCCGGGGCGGACGCCGGCCTTGTCGAGCAGTTGCCGAACGAACGCCGCCCGCTCGGAGCGGTGGTCCTTGAGCGACTTGTTCGACCACTTCCGCGAGACCAGGACCCGGCGGCCGGCGATGCCGAGGTGCTCGGGCTTGTGGGCCTTGCCCTTGCAGTGCCCCGGCACGGTGGAGAGGCGGGCGCCTTTGGGCTCGATGCCGTAGAGCAGCCAGATCGGGCAGCGCGGCGAGCACGGGGTGATCGCGAGTTCGGCGGTGAGCCGGCGGGCGTGCTCGCGCTGCCGATCGGTGGCGGTCTCGTCGAGCCCGGCGGCCTGCCCGACACTCTTGGTGAGGTACTTGGTCAGGTAGCCGATGTGGCGACCAGCCTCCTCAGTGCCGCCGAGGATCCCCTTCACGTGCACCTGAGCCCCGAACACCACGGTGTGGGCGGGGGCGTGCAGGACCTCCGGGTCGGTGGCCTCATCGAAAGTCAGCAGCGGCTCCTTGGTGTCCGGGTCAACGAAGCCCTTCGCGTGGTCGTCCCAGCGCGGCAGCCGATCCCCGGAGTAGACGATCTCGTCGTGGTGAGGCCACCACACCTGGTGATATGTCGCCTGGGCGATCGCGCGCAGCTCAGCCCGGGAGATGGAGCCGCGGATAGCGGCGTGGAAGTGCGGCGCCCCACGCTTCTGGGGTTCGACGGTCCCGAAGTACTGCACGTCCCACCCGACGCAGCGCCGCGTGTTCTGCCAGAACCGGTCGAGGATCTTCGGGAAGTGGATCGCATCCCGAGCCGCACGCCGGTAGTCGTAGTTGCTCGGATCGACCGCTGCCCCGTTGCCGTCCACCCGCCCGTAGGAGTCCAGGGTCAGTGTGAGGAAGGTGGACGGCCGGTACTTCCCGCCGAAGACCTGCCCCAGGGTGCGGTTCTCCACCGGACGGCGCGGAAGGTTCGGCGCATCCTGGCGGCGCCGGGTCGAGCGGCGCACGACCTGCGGGGTGGGGTCGAGCGGGGCGAGCCGGCCCCGGACCCCGAGGGCGCGTAGCTCCTGGTCGAGTTCGGCGACGGTCTCCCGGATCTCCTCGCACTCCTCGTCGTCGCCGTCTTCGCGGGCGGCGGTGTAAGCCATGTGCAGATCCGCGCGAGTGGCCATCAGCTCCTTCTGCGCCTCCGACGGCGCCGCGGGCGCGGTGATGGGTTCGTCCTCGAGATGCCAGCCCTCCCGGCACTGCACCATCCGCAACCGCCGGGCCTTGTCCGAACACGGCCGGCACTGGTCCTCCCGGGTCGACCCGCACGGCACCGGGACCACGTCGACCCGCCCGGAGGTGAGGTCGATCCGGCGCATGGCCAGCGGGCGGATGCAGACGCCGTGGTCTTCGGCGAGCTGCTGTGCGACGTCGTTGGACAGCGCCAGGAGGGCCTTTTGGGCGCGGGTGAGCTGATCCTGATCGATCGGCTCGACGGCGGGCGAGTCCTCGGTGTGAGCGGTGGTCATGCGACACCTCCGGCCGGGAACGGGGTAGGTGTGGGCAGCGGGTGCACGGTCCCGGGCTCGCCCGAGGTGTGGCCGGTGACGTAGTCCTCCAGGGCCTTGATCGTCTCGTCGGGGACCCAGCCGGCCCGCACCCGCAGCGGTTCGCGGATGCCCTCGCCGAACAGGTAGCCCACACCCGGCTCCGATTCGCCGATCCGGTTGGCCCAGGCACCGCGGTCGTAGGCGTGTTCCCCGAGCACCATCGCGACGTGGCTCTTAGAGGCGACGCGCAGGCAGATGCGGCGCGGGAACAGCTCCCGGACCGGGACGGTGTCCTTCGTCGGTTCCTGCACGTAGCCGCGCACGGTGTAGCCCAGCGCGCGGCCCTGGGTGGTCAGCAGCGCGATGCGTTCGGTGATCGCTTCACGGGTCTTCCGGTCGCCGACGTAGCGGACGAGGGCACCGATCTCGTCGAACTCGATCAGCTCCAGCGGCGTCTCCTTGGTGATCGGCACCGTGCGCACGTGCCCGGCGTGCTCACGCTTGCGGGCCTCCATCCCGTCCACGAGCTCATCCAGCAGGGCGAGCGCGTCCTTCGAGGTGACGGCGTAGCGGTGAAAGATCCGCCGCCCGTAGGCCAGTTCCATCCCCTTCGGGTCGATCCCCGACACGCGCACGAGGCCGTCCCGGATCGCGGGGGCGATCGACGCGATGGGCGCCCACATCACCGAGTTCTTCCCCGCGCCGGTGGAGCCGGCGGTGAGGGTGTGGCCGCCCGCGAGGGGCTGGTACCAGTCGGTGCCGTACTCGGTGCGCCCCGACCACACCCGGCCCAAATCCAGCGCGGCCCCGTCAGCGCCGGCCATGTCTGCGATCGAGGCGCAGGGGACGACGTCGGCGAGCAGGTTGCGGCGTTGGAAGTCGATCGAGACCACGTTCGGGGACAGCTCGCGGACCTGGCAGCGCGGCACCCCGCGGGCCACGGCGAGAGACCGCGCAGCCTGGTCAACGTCCTCCGGGGTCTGCCCCGGCACCAGCCGAACACGCACCTCATCCCAGGACGGGCCCGAGCGGACCCCGAGGATCCGCGGCACCTGGTCCCGGCGCGGCTGTGACCGTGGGGCCATCCCGGTGCGACGCAGCGGGTTGACGTTCACGACGATGCCCTGCCCCGGGTCCGGGACGGTGAGGCGGCAGGCGCGCAGCCAGCGCGGCATCCGGCGGGCGTAGACCATCCAACGCTGCCACCACGACCGCAGATGCCGACCCGCCCACACGTCGAACGAGGCGAGGTCGATGCACCGCCACAGCCCGAGCCCGGCCGCCAGAACAGCGACGGTGATCGCGAGGGAGAGCCAGCCCAACCAGTGCACCCACGCCAGAACTACGAGGGTGGCGGTGCTGGTGCGCCAGTGCGTGACCACCAGGCGGGCGAGCTTGTAGGTGCCCTTGACCGCAAGCCACAGCGTCACGAACACGACGGCGACCGCGGCGAGGGCTTCCAGGATGTGGGTGAGGGCCTGCCCGAGCTTGTGCAGCACCCAGAGAGCGACGACCAGGCCGCCACCGGTCAGGATCAGCGTCGCGGTGCTCATCGGTTCCCCTCCTTCCGCGTCGTGGCTCGGGTCTTGCGGACGTGGGTGAGCGGGAACAGCACGGCCTGGTCGAGGTGATCGGCGCAGCGACGCCAACGGGAGTCCGGGCGCTCGACGAGCGGGACGCGGCACACCTCGCACCGGTCCGTCGCCGGGGTGGGCTTCTTGGCGTTCATGCGGCCTCACCGCCCGCAGCCGGCCCGTGGACGACCTCGGTGTGCAGGAGGGCGACGGTGGCGCGCTGGCGGGCGTAGAGGACGTCCCGCTCGGCCGCGGTCGTGCCGCCGACGACACCCCAGCGCCGGGCCGGGTCCTCCCACCGCATCAGGTCCGCCAGGCACGCCGCCGCGACCGGGCAGGAGGCGCAGACCCGCTTGGCCGCCGCGATCCGAGCCGGGGCGTCGGCGGCGGTCTCGATGGGAAAGAACAGCTCCGGGTCGGTGCCCGGACGGGCGCACAACGCGTCAACCCGCCAGTGCTCGGAGGTGGTCATCAAGCCACCACCCCGAGGTCAGCGTGGTTGCACAGGGCACCGGCCGCGTCGGAGGTCGGGCGCCGCTCGGCCCGGGCCCGCCAGTCGCTCGCGGTCTCGGCCCAGAACCGGGCGTCATCGCGCAGGGCTAGCCGGGCGATGATCACTGCATCGCCGTAGACCAGCGGCACGGTCGACGCGGGGCTGTAGATGTGACGTTCCAGGACGCCCCACCAACGGGCCTCCCGGGCGTAGATCTCGGCCAGCCGTTCGGCCCGCACCGCGTGGCCGAGCGCATCGGAAGGGGCCGGAGTGGCGACCGCGCGGCGCAGGGCGGCGGAGCGGGCGAGACCGGCGGTGACGATGGCCGGGACCGTGCCGGCCTCGGCGCGGGGGTCGGGGGTGGTGGGGTGGGGGAGGGTGAAGACGTTCATCTAGCCTCGGTGTCCTTCCGAGTCTCGGACTGCCTGCTCAGGGCGTGAAGAGGTTGAGGGAGACCGGAGGGGAGTCCGCCGCAATCGGGCTCCCCTCCACCCCCACCAGATGGATGCACGTCAGTGGTCAGGCCGCCTCCGAGTTCGATCGGGGCGTGGGCTTGGAGGCCCCGCCGGACGGGGCGCGCATGCCTGAGGCGCGCAGGCTGTAGGCCACCCGGGGCCGGCCGCCGTTCTCCGCGACATACGGGGTGACGGTCAGGCCGTCGAACTCCACCGGGCGGAACGGCATCCCGGCCAGGGACTCCGGCGGCACGGGCTGATGCGTCGCGGCGATCTTCACGACCACCGTCTTGTCCTGCCGCCGCGCGTCAGGGTCGGCATCGAGAACCGAGACCGACCACACCGGGAGACCGGACTCCTTGTCGAGCTGCTGCACCGGACGACCCGGAGCGGACTTGTCGAAGTCACGCACCGCCTCGACCTCGGACACCACGTAGGCGCCGTGGGGGAAGACGTCGCCCATCGACACCGGGAACTTGTTCTTGATCGCCATCGCTGTTCCTCTGCTCGTGGTTCCCGCTGACAGCCAGCGGCATTAGAACCAGCTCTATTGGAGCAAGCGTGCGCGAAACTGTCAATAGAGGGGGTTCTATCTGTCACGCCGATTCTCGCTGAGGCGGTACAGCTACCGTTATCGGAGTCGACCAGGGAGAACCATGAGCACGGTGGGGTACCGCGAGCTGGCCGCGATCCTGCGGGACGCGATCCAGCAGGGCACCTACGCGCCCGGCGACACCCTGCCCAAGCAGGACGAGCTGGCAGCCACGCACGGGGTCAACGTCAAGACCGTCCGCAACGCCGTCGCCATGCTCGAAGCCGAAGGCCTCGTGACCCCGATCCGCCGTCGCGGAACCGTCGTCCGCACCCCGCCACCGATGCGCCGCCTGGGCGTGGACCGCTACAGCAAGAAGAAGTGGAAGTACGGCGACGTCGTCGCGTTCGCAGCCGACCGCGAGGCCTCAGGCCGCGAGTGGAAGCCCAGCGACCAGACGCAGACCGTCTCCCTCGTCGACGCGGACGCCGAGATCGCCGAGGCCTACGACATCGAGCCCGGCGCACCGGTCTACGCGCGGGCGCGGCTCGTGAAGGACGGCGATCAGCCCACCCACACGCTCACGAGCTACTACCTGCCCGCCCACGTCGAAGGCACGCCGCTCGTCGACCCGACACCAGGCCCGGCCGGCCGCGGGGGAGGGTTCGCCGTCCTCACTATGCAGGGCCTGGAACCCGACCATATGACCGAGTCGTTCTACGCGCGCATGCCCACACCCGACGAGGTCGACCAGCTCGACCTCCCCGCCGGCGAGCCCGTGATGATCCTCAACCGCCGCACCTACACCGCCGACGGCACACTCGTCGAAGTCGCGCGAGGCGTGCACGCGGCCTCACGCTTCTCCTGGACCTACTCCTTCGACATCCCCGAGTAGAAGGACCAGCGATGCCGAACACCACCATCCCCGCCGAGTTCCGCGCCGATGTGGAGACGCTGTGGGAGTTCAACCAGATGCACCACGAGCTACGCCCCGTGGACCTCGGCATCGGACTCGGCAGCCACGACCTCGGCGTCGCCACCTACACCGCCGAGCTGTACCACCAGGGCTACTTCCCCCGAATCGTCTTCACCGGCGCCAACGCCCCCACCACCATCGAACGCTTCCCCCGCGGCGAAGCCGTCCACTACCGCGAACACGCCCTCTCCCTCGGCGTCCCCGACGAAGCAATCCTCGTCGAGCCCAACGCCACCAACACCGGCGAGAACATCGACTTCACCCGCGCCCTGGTCGAGGGCGGCGAGCCGCCGGTCCGGTCAGTAATGCTGATCTCGCGGCCGTACCAGCAGCGGCGCGCCTTTGCGATGTGCCACCTCCGCTGGCCGAGTGTCCTGACAATTTGCACGTCGCGGCCATCATCAATCGACGAGTACGTATCCGAACTCGGTGATTCGAACCGCGTCATAAGCATGCTTGTAGGTGACACTCAACGATTGTGGGAATACGCACGGAAAGGCTGGGCTATCGAGCAAGACATCCCGGCCGACATCCAAGACGCGTACGATAATCTAGTTGCCGTTGGATATACCAGCCGGGTTCTAGTTGAGTAGTCCTGGCTGTTGGGTCTGCATCGCTTTCACTCCGCCAATCATAGTTAGATAATTGCGCCGAAATTCAAGCACGGTCAGCGTTGCGTCCCTCGGCTTCCGATGCCGCGTCGTCCGACGCTTCCGGCTGATCACCAGGCTCATCGATCCAGCGACGAGCCATCCGGATATCGAGTTGACCAAATGGCCATGTGTAGCCGATCCTACGCACGAACCGGCGACGCTTTACATCTCTCCGCCTCACTCGCATTGGAACCACAGCCAGTGCGCCGGCTATCCCAACCAGTGCCACGTATACCCAGATAGCGACCGTCGTCCGCGTCGGCTCGGAAACAGCCAGCGAGGGCACCTTTGCCAGAATATCTAGCGCTTGACTTACTGCCGGCAGACCCAAGACGACAGCTCCGACCAGTGCACCAGCAGCTAGCCTAATAGAGCGGCTGGCACTAACGCGCGCCTTCCGTGCCGCGCCTAGGCTGCTAAGCGTTGATATTCTCTCGACAACGTGCCTCCGGAGTGCAATTCTCCCAAGATTAGCGAATATGAAGTCAGCCAAGTCCGATGCCGATCTGGCATTAAACAATACACGATCTTGTTCAGAGAGACCGAAGATAATCTTCTCCTGGAGTGCATCGGCCTTCTCTGCAAGCTTCTTCTTGCTAGCTCCAGCAATCTCACCGTCGAGTAGCTTGAGCTGCCAGAAGCGAAGTAGGGCATTCTCAATGACAATCATCCGAAAGAGGAGGCCCACCGCCGACCACGGTTCGGACCGACCAAACGACCACTCGACCTCCATTGACGTGCCGCCGCTGGAGTAGAACGATGCATCAGGACTGATTGAATGATCACGAAGAATCTCGCCGCCAATCGCGTCCACCCGGGCGCTGTCGATTTCAGGAACACCAGCAAGGACCTGAAGCAGCTCACCGTCATGCGCCTTCTTCCACCGCGACCTCGACCCGCAGCACGCCCACTCCTGTATAGCGACTGTCGTATGGCAAAGCCAGGTCCCTAGTATGGGTTGGCCAAAGTTGGAGACAAGAGCAGCGTGGTAGAAGTGGAAAACATCGACCAACATCGATTCGTCCGGAACATTCAGATTTACCCAGCGTTCACCTCCCTCCACCTCATCTTCCCATCTGCCGGATATGTCGTGGAGGCGCCGCCCATTTGCCAAGGCGTACCCTTTGGCCACGACCTCTGAAATCCTAATCGCTTTTACGCTTGTCTTATCGGAGCGGGTTGCAGCCGTGAGATACTTAAGCGGAGTGGGAGTGTCAACGGAATAACTCATCGTCAGTAATCCCACCCCGGAGTCGTGCAGTGTCAGCGTGATGTCAAGACGCTGAACTCCAGCATCGAAGATCGACCGGCCGAGTAGGTTGATCTCCACATCTACAGGCTGGAGGTCGAGCCGTATAAACGGCATGCGAGACAAGTACTCCATCGGATATAGGTCAAGATCGATCTCGTGGCGCACCTGGTCAAATATCGAGGCCTGACGAACCTCGTCTTCGAACTGATCGCTAGCCGTGCGAAACTCCTGCCAGTCAGATCGATCCTTTTCGTCTCGCTCGTCCCTGTCAGGTCGTCGTCCCGTCAGCCAGCTCCAAGCTACGCGGAGAAGAGACCCGGCCATGATGCGACGCAGCTCCCAGCTCGATTCTCTCCATGTAGAGCTTAGAGACCGATCGACCTCGTCTCGATTGCCAAAATCGGAAAACTCCCGGAGGCGGCTGATGTTCCTAGCGAGGCCGCGATACTTATTTGCCAGGCGAACCTCGCCTGAATTCGGGAGAACTGCCTTATCGGCTAGGCCGCTACGGAGGAGCCTCCTAGCCAGTTCGATGTGTGAGACTTCCGAGCCAGTGTCAAAAACGTATGTGTGCAGGATTAGGCCGTCCGCGACCTGTGCCCCGTCGTGGCGACGAAATCGAAGCTGCATGGGATGATAGTAGTAAGAGACGAAGGTGCGTCCGTGCTGAGGTACGCCACGGGTGTCCCTCCGAGCGGCTCAGGCTCCCGTCGAATATGGCCAGACTGGCGAGGTCGACCGTGTCCGATTCAACGAGCTGCACGGCTTCTCGTATTGCATCGGTAGGAAGCATCGGTAGACCTTCCGCTGCCGAATCCGCCTGTAAGAGATCAAGGCGCCGCCTCCGGCGGCGCGGGCCGGCCACGCCGGCCCTCCGGCTCGCCCGCTCCTGCCTCCGGCCCGCGTGGGTTGCGTCCAGGGACGTGGTGTACGACGTCGTCGCTGATCAACGGCGTGGCGTCGGGATATGAGACGGCCACCGCGTGATCCTTCGAGTGCTTAGAGTTCTCGAGGGAGGAGACGCGATGGCCGCGTCAGACAGTGTGAACGATGTGGCGGGCTGGGTGAACGACCGGCTCGCTGATGCAAGCCCGGATCTGCTCCGGGCGATGATCAAACAGTTCGCCGAGACGCTCATGGCGGCCGAGGCCGACGCGATGTGCGGCGCCGGCTATCGGGAACGCAGCGCCGAGCGGGTCAACTCCCGCAACGGCTACCGGGCCCGGGACTGGGACACCCGCGCCGGCAGCGTGGAGCTGGCGATCCCCAAACTCCGCACCGGTTCCTACTTTCCCGACTGGCTGCTCGAGCGCCGGCGC
>NZ_VRMC01000600.1:0-246 GCF_008369905.1 Pseudonocardia sp. EV170527-09 | reverse complement strand
CATCAGTATCGTTTTGACATACTTGGTCTGGAACTATACACCAGACCTCAATAATGTTACTAACTCAGATAGCAGTAAAAAGAACGAGCCGAAACCACTAAGTAAACCTATGACAGCAAGCATGGAAGGCACGGTTACACCATTTCAGATCATTCATTCAAAGGATGATAAACCACAAGGAACGGTCTCAACAGGTGATGCACTTGATAGCATTACGAAGCCATTGAAGAACCAAGAAGTTAAATC
>NZ_VRMC01000599.1:0-246 GCF_008369905.1 Pseudonocardia sp. EV170527-09 | reverse complement strand
GACGGCACGGAAGACTGGCGTCATATATTCGGGCGCCGGACGTGTTTGACCTTGGTCGGGAACGGTGAACGCTGACCGTTGAATCCACACATCACCGGGAACCTTGCTGTAGTCGATGACCCGGTCTGCTTGTGCTGCAACATAGTCCATGAAAATTCGGGTTACGCGGCCATTCAAGTCGCGGAATGGATGCGCGTAGTTCAACCAGGAGTACACGATGGCGGCCCGATCGGCGAAGTCGTTGTC
>NZ_VRMC01000598.1:0-246 GCF_008369905.1 Pseudonocardia sp. EV170527-09 | reverse complement strand
ATTGCGCTGTCTGGCGTAGGCCTGATAAGACGCACCAGCGTCGCATCAGGCATCCACACATTGCCGGGTGGATATCCCCGGCAATCTTCAATTATTGATCCGCAGTTTTATCAAATTTACCCAGCACTTCACGCTCATAAGCCAGCGCCTTTTTGCGGTCAAATTTGTGTTCCCACTTGGCAATCACCAGCACCGCCAGCGCATTACCCACAACGTTCAGCGCAGTACGCGCCATGTCGAGGATAC
>NZ_VRMC01000597.1:0-247 GCF_008369905.1 Pseudonocardia sp. EV170527-09 | reverse complement strand
CAGACGGCCGGTGCGCGATGCCATGACAATTTTCCCCTGGTGCCCGGCTTCTGTCAGTGAGAGCACAGTGTCAATGGCCGACAGCCCGGTCCCTAGCACACACACCGAAGCGTTGGCCGGTATGTTGCGCACCATGTCCCGGGTTGGGTATGGCGTGCGCACGAAGCCAGCCACGTCATTGAGCTGAGTAAACCGCGTCGATGGCAGGTTTCCCATGCTGAGGACAACCCGATCCGCCACGTAGGCC
>NZ_VRMC01000596.1:0-247 GCF_008369905.1 Pseudonocardia sp. EV170527-09 | reverse complement strand
GTCCTGCGCGTCGATGACGGCGTCGATGCGGTGACCGAGATCGAACGGCAGCGCACTGGCCGGGATCCGCACCCAGCTGTCGGGCAGCTCGACCTCGTTGATGGACTCCAGCGCCTCGGCCATCGACTCACCGTCCATCACGGTCCAGTAGAACTTCGGGACCTGCCACGGCTCGCCCGGATGACCGTCCCCGGCCGACGCGGCGACCGCAGCCGTCGTCACCCGGTGCGCCTGGACATGGTCGGGA
>NZ_VRMC01000595.1:0-247 GCF_008369905.1 Pseudonocardia sp. EV170527-09 | reverse complement strand
TTGGAACCCTAGGCTATTTGCCAAGCTCAGTCCGTCTCTCATCATCATTGCCTCTGATGTCATTGCGTCCGCTGCATATGGGATAAACTTACATAGAGCTGCAAGGAAAATACCTCGTTCATCTCTAATAATTATTGCCGTAGCTCCAACTCCTTGCTCCGCAAAAAAGGTCGCGTCCACATTAAGTTTGATGAACTTTGGGTCTGGCTTCAACCATATTTCCTCTTCTGTCACAACTATCTTCACC
>NZ_VRMC01000594.1:0-247 GCF_008369905.1 Pseudonocardia sp. EV170527-09 | reverse complement strand
GGATCTGCGCTGCATCGGCATGCCCGCCCGGGCGCCGCCAGCCCCGAACCCGGGACTTCACCAGCACACTCGCCGCGACCAGCGCCCCGACCACCAGTACCGCGGCGACGGCCAGACACACCCAGAACACGCCCGTATGCGCGGCCACCAGCTCCGCGGCACTGCCCGGCCGGGGCGCGAACCCAGGAATCCCGAACACCATCCCGACCACGGCAGGACCGTCAGCCGGTGTAAGCCACATCAGCCG
>NZ_VRMC01000593.1:0-247 GCF_008369905.1 Pseudonocardia sp. EV170527-09 | reverse complement strand
CTGGTGGTCAACCACAAGCGCGTCGCCAGGCTGATGCGCGAGGCCGGCATCCAGGGCCTCTACCGGCGGCGCCGCCGCGGCTGCACGGTCCGCGACCCGCACACCGAGCCCTACACCGACCTGGTCGACCGAGACTTCACGGTCGACGGCCCGAACGAATTGTGGTGCACCGACATCACCGAACACCCCACCGAGGAAGGGAAAGTATACTGTGCTGCGGTCCTTGACGCCTACTCCCGGCGCGTCG
>NZ_VRMC01000077.1:0-27119 GCF_008369905.1 Pseudonocardia sp. EV170527-09 | reverse complement strand
GCTGGTCCTGCTGCGCTCGCGCGACGTGCAGTCCCTGGAGGACGCCCTGGAACGACTGCGACTGGCGGCGAACGTCGACCACACCCGCTCGGCCGTCGTCCTCACGTGGCTGGTCACCCGTTGAACTCGCCGGGGCACGGGCGTACGGTATGAGTTGAGAGTTCAACTTCTTTCGATGGAGACCGGGATGCCCGTCCAGCGCCTCAACCACGCCGTCCTCTACGTCCGCGACGTCGCACGCAGCGTCGACTTCTACCGCGACACGCTCGGCTTCCGCCCCGTCGTCGAGCTCCCCGGCGGCCGTGGCGCGTTCCTGCAGGCCGAGGGGTCGACCAACGACCACGACCTGGCCCTGTTCGGGATCGGCGCGCAGGCCGGGGCCTCGCAGGCGGGCCGCGGCACCGTCGGGCTCTACCACCTGGCGTGGGAGGTCGACACGCTCGGCGAGCTCGCCAGGATCGGCGAGCAGCTCCAGGCCGCCGGGGCACTGGTCGGCGCCTCGGACCACGGCACCACCAAGGCGCTCTACGCGAGGGACCCCGACGGGCTGGAGTTCGAGGTCTGCTGGCTGGTCCCGGCCGCCCTGGTCGACGGCGACGACCACGACATGCGCATCGAGCCGCTCGACCTTGCGGCCGAGATCGCCCGCTACGGCGCGGACACCCGCGGCGGGATCGGCGTCTCGGTCCCGGCCTGAGCCGCCCCGCCCTCGGCGCGAGGCGTCCCGGGTGCGGCGTTCGGGCCCCGGTCCGAGGCGCCCCCGTCAGCTCGGCTCGTTGAGGTCCACCCGGTAGCCCGAGCGGGCCGAGAACTGGGCGGTGACCGAGAACCGGTCGCCGCGGACCAGGGTGTGCCGCCATTCCACGGGACGCCCGGCGGACAGGCCGAGCCGCTCGATCGACAGCGCGGCGACGCCCTCGTCGATGCCGAGCAGCTCCCGCTCGCCGCGCCCGGGCAGCACCGCCCGGATGTTCTCCATTCCTCCGTCGACACGGATCCCGCAGCGGCGCCGGTACTCGGGGTAGATGCCGGTGTGGGTGAAGTCGACGTCGAGCAGGGGCGCCGCCAGCTCCTCGGGCAGCCACACCCGGTCGACGGCGAGCGGCTCGGCGTCGGCGAGCCGCAGCCGCTCCAGGTGCACCAGCGGCGTGGACTCCTCCAGCCCCAACCGGGCCGCGACCACGCCGTCCGCGCGGACCTCGAAGGTCCGCACCACGCTGCGCTGGGTGCGCCCGGCCGACTCCACCGCCACGTAGAGCGAGTACGGCTCGTCGAGCGGCTGCTCGATCTCCGAGCGCACCGTCGGGCGGGCGACCCGCCCCCGCCCGGCGACGACGGCGCCGTCCTCCCGCAGCCGGCGCAGCGCCTCCCGCACGGTGTGCCTGCTGACCGCGTAGTCGGCGGCCAGCGCGAACTCGCCGGGCAGTGCCTCGTCGAACTCGCCGTCGGACAGCCGGCGGCGCAGGTCCGCCAGCAGCTGCTGCCACAGCGGCATCGCGCCGTTGCGCACCAGTGCTCGCGCCGTCATCGCCCACCCCCTTCGCGCGTGATCACCGTAGGCGAGCGCCGCGGGCTCACCGCACGGCGGCCCGCGCGTGACGCCGGGTGAGCAGCACGCCGACACCCACGACGACGGCCGCGATGAGCCCGGTCATGCCCAGTTCGAAGCGCGAGCCCTCGCGGGCGGCCATGTAGACGAGCACCACCGGGATCACGACGATCACCGCCCAGGTGAGCACCGGGTAGGCCCACATCCGCACCGGCATCGCGACGCTGTCGCGCTCCAGCACCCGGCGCATCCGCAGCTGGGACACCGCGATGACCAGGTAGACCAACAGCGCGATCGCGCCGGAGGTCGCGAGCAGGGTCTTGAAGACCTCCTCGGGGAAGGCGTAGTTCGCGATCACCGCGACGAACCCGACCAGCGTCGACCCGAGCACCGCGAACCGCGGCACGCCCTGGGAGGTGGTCCGGTTGACCAGGCCAGGCGCCTGCCCGCGGCGGCCGAGCGAGAACAGCATCCGCGAGGCGGTGTACAGCGCCGAGTTCAGGCAGCTCGCGACGGCGACGAGCACCACCACGTCGACGATGAGCTTGGCCGACGGCACGTCCAGCGCCTCCAGCGCCGCCTGGTACGACCCGACCGCGGGCAGTCGCGGGTCGTTCCACGGCACGATCGCGACCACGAGCAGGATCGAGGCCAGGTAGAACACCGCGATCCGCCAGATCACCGAGCGGGTGGCCCGGCCGATCCCGCGCGCCGGGTCGCCGGACTCCGCCGCCGCGATCGTGACGATCTCGGTGCCCATGAAGCTGAACATCGTCACCAGCACCGCGGCGACCACCGCGCCCGGCCCGTTCGGCAGGAACCCGCCCTCGGACACCAGCCGGGACAGCCCCGACACCGACGAGTCGTCGCCGACGAAACCGGGCAGCAGGCCCAGCACCGCGAGCACCCCGACGACGATGAACGCGATGATCGCGACCACCTTGAGCAGGGCGAACCAGAACTCGAACTCGCCGTAGTTGGCGACGGAGAACAGGTTGGTCACCGTCAGCAGCACGGTGACGGCCAGCGCCCAGCCCCACTGCGGCACCCCGGGCAGCCACGAGTTGAGGATGAGCGCGGCGGCCGTCGCCTCGACCGGGATGACGAGGACCCAGAACCACCAGTACAGCCAGCCGACGGTGAACCCGGCCCACGGCCCGATCGCCCGGTCGGCATAGGTGGAGAACGAGCCGGAGTCCGGCTGCGCGGCCGCCATCTCGCCGAGCATCCGCATCACCAGCACGACCAGCGTCCCGGCGAAGAGGTAGGCCAGCAGCACCGCGGGGCCCGCGGTGGCGATCGCGCTGCCGGAGCCGATGAACAACCCGGCGCCGATCACCCCGGCGATGCTGATCATGGTGACGTGCCGGTCGCGCAGCCCCGCCCTCAGCTCGCCACCGGCCTCCGGCCGGTGCGTGGTCTCCGTCATGGCGCCTCCCCCTCCTCGGTGCCACAGCCGGCGGTGGCCGGTGCGATGCGCAATGGTCACCCGGGCGTCGCCCGTTGTCACACCCCGGTGGGTCTCCGGGGGTGACGCCTAGCCTGGGCGGCATGGGATTCAGCGCGCAGCTGCGGGAGTCGACGACCGCGACCTGGGACGCGGCGGTGGGGCACCGGTTCGTCGACGAGCTGTGGTCCGGCACCCTGGACCGCGATGTGCTCCGGCACTACCTGGAGCAGGACCTGCAGTTCGTGGACTCGTTCCTCGCGCTGCTCGGCGCCGCCGTCGCGACGGCCGACCGGCCCGGCCCGCGGGTCCGGCTGGCCCGTCAGCTCGGGCTGGTCGCGGGCCCGGAGAACGACTACTTCGAGCGCTCGCTCGGTGAGCTCGACGGGAACGCCGAACCGGAGCGGGCCGCGCCGACCGTCGGGTTCGTCGACCTGATGGGCGAGGCCCGCGACGCCGGGTACGCCGAGACCTTGACCGTGCTGGTCGTCGCCGAGTGGCTGTACCTGGACTGGGCGACCCGGCCGGGCGCGACCACCCCCGAGGACCGGATCTCCCGCGAGTGGATCGAGCTGCACCGCGGTGTCGAGTTCGAGGAGTGGGTCGCGTTCCTGCGCGACGAGCTCGACCGGGCCGCCGACCGGCTCGACCCCGCCCACCGCGAGCGGGTCGCGGCGCTGTTCGTGCGCGCGGTCGACCTGGAACTGGCGTTCTTCGACGCCGCCTACGCCGGCTGAACGCGGACGACCGCCTTCACGATCTGCGCCCTGGCGACGACGACGCCGGCGCACACGGCGGTCACCGAGGTGAAGGCGGACCGGCCGGTACGCCGGTCGAGCGTTCCGCGGAACGCGACCTCCCCGCCCCGCGGGGCCTGAGCGGGCAGCGTGACCGCGGTGGACACCGACACCGCGTGCTCGGCCTCGGTGAGGTGCGGCAGGACGGCGAGCAGCGCGCCCACCTCCAGCCCGACGGCCAGCGCACCGGCGTGCGCACCGCCCGCGCCGCCGTCGGCGAGCTCACCGATCTCGAACGCGACCCCGGCGGCCGGGTCGGCGTCGTCGACCGGCCGGGCGCCGAGCGCGGCCTGCAGCGGGACGGCGAGGACGAGCGCGACCCGGTGGGCCAGGGCCGGTCCGGCCAGCAGCGGTGCGGTCACCGGGCCGAGTCTGCGCGCCGGGGGTGACCGGGCGTCGACGTCCGGATGACGATCCGGGGCGAGCGGCTGCGAGGATCGCCGGCATGGGAGGCAACCGACGGGCCGTGGTGGTCGGCGCCGGGATCGCGGGCCTGAGCTGCGCGCTCCGGCTGCGGGAGCGGGGCTGGTCGGTCCGGGTGCTGGCCGACGCGCCGGTGGAGGCGTCGACGTCGCACCTGGCCGCGGCCGTGTGGTTCCCGACCCGGGCCGGTCCGCGGGACAAGGTCCTCGACTGGGGACGGCGCACCTTCGCCGAGCTGGCCCGTCAGGCCGCCGACGGCGTCCCCGGCGTCGTGATGCGGGAGTCGCTGACCCTCTACCGGGCGGCGCCGGAGCCGCAGTGGTGGGCCGACGCCGTCGGCGAGGTCCGCCCGGCCCGGCCCGACGAGCTGCCGCCCGGCTACGCCCACGGCCTGCGCTTCGCGGTGCCGCTGGTCGAGATGCCGGTGCACCTGCCATGGCTGGCCGCCGAGGCGGGGCGGCGCGGGATCGTTCTGGAACGCCGGCGCGTCACCGCGCTCGACGAGGCCGGGCGGGACGCCGACCTCGTCGTGCACTGCTCCGGGCTGGGCGCGCGCACCCTGGTCGGCGACACCACGGTGACCCCGGTGCGCGGGCAGATCGTGCGCGTCACCAACCCCGGGCTGACGATGTCGGTCCGCGACGAGGCGCACCCCGGCGGCCGCGCGTACGTGCACCCCCGCGCGCACGACTGCATCCTCGGCGGCACCCTCGACGACGGCGTCTGGGACGCGACGCCCGACCCGGCCGCGGGCGAGGCGATCCTGCGGCGCTGCCGCGACATCGTCCCGGCCCTGCGCGACGCCGAGGTCCTGGAGCATCTCGCGGGCCTGCGCCCGGCCCGCCCCGAGGTGCGGCTGGAGGCCGAGCCCGCCACCGCGACCCGGCCGCGGGTGATCCACGACTACGGGCACGGCGGCTCCGGCATCACGCTGTCGTGGGGCTGCGCCGACGACGTAGCAGATCTCGCCGACGCCGCCTGACCCGGTCAGGACGTCCACGGACGGCCGTTCGACGCGGACGGCAGCCCGTGGACGGGCAGGTCGGCGGCGAACCGCGGCGCGGTGGCTGCCCCGGTGCCCGAGCCCGCCCCGGTGACGACCGTGGCCTCACACGATGCAGAAGTCGTTGCCCTCCGGGTCGGCCATCCACAGGTGGTCCACATGTGGAGAACCTGGGGACAGGTGCTCCTCGACGACCCGCGCGCCCAGCGCACAGAGCCGCCGCGCCTCCGCGCCCAGCCGCTCACCGCGCAGCTCGTCCGGCAGGTGCCGGCCCCCGGAGACCTGCAGGTCCAGGTGCAGCCGGTTCTTCACCGTGCGGGGCTCGTCGACCCGCAGGAACGAGATCCGCGGGCCCGCGCCGTCCGGGTCGCTGATCGCGGCGACGTCGCCCCACTCGTCGGCGGGCACCTCGTGGTGGACCATCCACGCCTCCCAGGTCGCGAACCCGGTCGGTGGCGGGGCGGGGGCGTAGCCGAGCGCAGCGCTCCAGAACTCCGCGAGCAGGTGTGCGTCGGCACAGTCGACGGTGATCGTCCAGGGAGTCGCCATGGGTGGAGGCTACGGCCGGACCCCGACGGTTCCGCGGCCGCGCGAGTCGCGCCGAGGCCGGTCACGGGGTAGCTTTCCGCTTCCGATCACCCGGTGCACCGGTGGAGGGCGAGTGAACGGTCAGCCTCCCGGCAACGGGGTGCGACGCCTGAGCTTCCGCATGGAGTCGGCGGCCGACGTCGAACGGTTCGTCGCGGAGTTCTACGGGGGCGCGGTGGTGCTGCCGACGAGCGACGGCCGCGACTTCGAGGTGGGGAACGAGACCGTCGCCGCCCCGGGGTTCTCCCTGAGCGACCTGTGGGTCACCGCCGAGATCGACGCGATGGTCGACCCGGTCGAGAACGAGTTCGTCGTCGATCTGGTGCAGGGCGGACGCATGCGCCTGGACACCGAGGCGTACGGCACCGTGGTGCTGCAGCCCGGCGACGTCGGGGTGCTCCCGCCCGAGGGTCGCTTCCGCGACCTCGCCGAGGACATCGACCTCGACGTCGTGGGCCTCGACCCGGCGGCCCTGGCCCGCTGGGCGGGGCAGGTGCACGGCGTCGTGACCGACCGGGTGCGGCTGACCGGGATCACCCCGCTGAGCGGGGAACACGCGCGCCGCTGGGCGGCCACCGTGGTGCACGTGCGGGACCGGGTGCTCGGCAACCCGATGCTGCTGGACGGGTCCGTCGCGCTGGACGAGGCGTTCGGGCTGCTGGCGTCCCGGTTCCTGGAGACGTTCCCGAACACCGTGCTCGACGAGGTCACCCGCCGCGGGCCGGCCCGCACCCCCGCACTGCCCGCCCGCCTGGTCCGCCGCGTCACCGAGCACCTGCGCGCGCACGCGCACCGTCCCGTCGACCCGACGGAGCTGGCCCGGCTGACCGGGGCCCCGGCCCGGACCGTGCTGGCCGGGCTGCGCCGGGCCGGGACCGACCCGGCCACCGTGCTGTGGCGCGCCCGGCTCCACGGCGTGCGCGACGACCTGCGCGCGACGGGCGACGCGACGGCGGTGGAGCGCATCGCGGGCCGGTGGGGCTTCGTCCGGCCCGGCGGGTTCCGGGTGGCCTACACCCGCGCCTTCGGCGAGACCCCGGAGGAGACCGCGGGCCGCTGAGCCGTCCCGTCGCACCGTTACGGTCGCCGGGTGTGGATCGAGCTGGCGCAGCGGCTGTTCGACGTCGTCGAGCCTGCCCGGCCGGCCTCCCCGGACGACGTCGATGCCATCGGCACCGAGCTGGGCCACGAGGTGCCCCCGGACCTGCGGGCGCTGCTCCTCGAGACCGACGGACTGCACGGCAGCCACGGCGCCGCCCTGGTCCATCCGGCTCGTCGGATCGTGGACGACAACCTGGCCCTGCGCCGCGACCCCGGCCTCGCCGAGCTCTACCGGCCCTTCGACCAGCTGATCTTCTTCGCCGACAACGGCGGGGGCGACCTGTTCGGGTTCCTGGCACTGCCGAACCGCCCGGAGGTGGTCGTGTGGGACCACGAGACCGACTCGCGCCACCGGGTCGCCGGATCGCTGCGGGACTACCTCATCCGTCGGGCGGGCGGCGACGGTGACGACTGGTACCGCCACTGACCCACCGCCCTCGGAGAAAGTGGTCACCCGCTGCCCCGACCCGCCCGGACGACGTCGATCAGTACATGAGCGCTGTCCGGGCAGCCCTCGACAGCACTCAGGTACTTCTCGACGGTCGGATCACGGCCGTCAGTAGGAGAACAGCTGGATCAAGTTCCCGCAGGTGTCGTCCACGACCGCGATCGTCACCTCACCGGCGGGGGTAGGTCGTTGGACGACGGTCGTGGCGTGCTCGGAGACGAGCCGGTCCACCTCGGCCTGCACGTCGTCGACCTCGAAGGCCGCCAGCGGGATGCCGTCCTCGACCAGCGCCGTCTTGTAGGTCTTCACGGCGGGGTGCACGTCGGGCTCGAGCAGCAGCTGCGGTCCCTCCGGGTCTCCGGGGGCGGTGACGGTGAGCCAGCGATGTTCCCCGATCGGGATGTCGTGCTTGATCTCGAATCCCAGCACATCGCAGTAGAACCGCTTCGCCTGGTCTTGGTCGTCGACATAGACATTGCAGTAGGACACCTTCGCCATCACGTCGCTCCTGGAGGCTCTGGCCAACGCTGCGCTATCTCACGCAGCGGGCGGGTATCGATGTCGTGGAACTTGTAGCGGCCCTGCCGTCGGACGGTGACCAGTCCGGCGTCCTCCAGAACTGCGAGATGCTGGGACACTGCCTGCCGGGTCGGAGAGAAGCCCCGTTCGAGTAGCGCGCCACAGAGCGCGAACAACGTCTGTCCATCGGTCGCCGCGAGTGCATCGAGCAGCGCGCGCCGAGTGGGATCGGCGAGAGCCCGGTAGATGTCACCCACGTCCGGAACTATAGGCAAGTAGCTACTTGCCTGTCTAGAGCAGACGTGGCCCATGCCCTGCGACTCCACCCACGGCGGCGCCGGGCCGACTCCGACCGAGAGCAGGGCCTGCACGGTGCAGCCGCGGGACCACCACGACGGGCACAGGCTCGTCGTCACCTGGAGCCCTCCAGCACGACGCAGCCTGCTGCCGAGGAAGCGACGGAGCATCCACCCCGGCTTGCGACGAATACCCCGAGTCCCGTGACCGCACGTCAGAATGCGCTCATGCCGAATCCACGAACAGTAGGACGATTGACTGGGTGGGCCTGAATCGCCATCGGAGGACTCCAGCTGATCGGAGGATCCCGCGCGGACCCGGGCATGGCCACCGATCCCACCGTCGACTCGCACGCCCGCTTCATGGGCCCGTCCTCGCGGGCTACGGAATCGCCTGGCTCGACGCTGCGGCCGCAGACCGTCCGGACCTCCGCCGCATGCGGCTTCTGGCCGGACTCATGTTCCTGGGCGGCCTCGGCCGGCTGGCCACCCGAGCGACGCTGGGCCGTCCGCACCCGTTCCACGACGTGCTGCTCGCCGTGGAGGTCGCCGCACCGTTCGTCGTGGAGGTGGCTGCGCGCGGCAGCCGTTCGGCCGATCGGTAGCCGCCCGCAGCACCCCGGCACGTCGTTCCGAGCCGGGGCCGGGTCCGGCGATCATCCGAGACGACCCTCGAACCGGCTACCGGCCACCGCGGTCGTGGTCACGGACATCTCCGGACCGCCCGGTACGCACCCCCACAGACGACGGGACGGCGCCGTCCCCGCGTCCCCGCAGGTGACAACGCCGTCCCGGCCGTTCAGAAGGGTCAGGCCTGCTCTGTCTCCCGGGCCCGCAGGTCCTTGCGCAGGATCTTCCCCGCGGCCGACTTCGGGATCTGGTCGATGAACTCGACCACCCGCACCTTCTTGTGCGGCGCGACCCTCTCCGCGACGAAGGCCATGACCTCGTCCTCGGTCAGGTCCCCACCCGAGGACTGCTTCACCACGAACGCCTTCGGGACCTCCTCGCCGTCGGCGTCCTTGACCCCGATGACCGCGGTGTCGGCGATCTTGTCGTGGGTCAGCAGCAGCGCCTCCAGCTCGGCGGGCGGCACCTGGTAGCCCTTGTACTTGATGAGTTCCTTGACCCGGTCGACGATCGAGTAGACGCCCTCCTCGTCGACGACGGCGATGTCGCCGGTGTGCAGGTAGCCGTCGGCGTCCTTGGTGGCGTCGGTCGCGGAGTCGTTGTTGAGGTACCCGACCATCACGTTCGGGCCCTTCACCCACAGCTCGCCGCGCTCGCCGACACCGACCTCCTTCCCGGACTCCGGGTCGACCAGCTTGCACTCGATGTTCGGCAGCGCGAAACCGGACGAGTTCAGGTCGAGGTCGCCGCGGTCGTCGGGCATGCAGTGGCTGACCGGGGACAGCTCGGTCATGCCGTAGCCCTGCAGCACGGTGCAGTTCAGCCGTTTGGCGACGGCGCGGCCGAGCTCGCCGTCCAGCGGGGCGGCACCGGAGAAGATCGTCTTCACACAGGACAGGTCGAACTTCTCGACGATCGGGTGCTTGGCCAGCGCGACTGCGACCGGCGGGGCGATGTAGAGCCGGTCGACCTGCATGTCCTGGGTGATGGTCAGGAACTGCTCGAGGTCGAACTTCGGCATGGTGACGACGGTGGCGCGCGCGTGCAGACCCTGGTTCATCATCACGGTCATGCCGTAGATGTGGAAGAACGGCAGGAACGCCATGATCTTGGTCTCGCTGGTCACGTCGCCCATGGCCTGGATCTGGAGCAGGTTCGCCACCAGGTTGCGGTGGGTCAGCACCACGCCCTTGGCCAGGCCGGTGGTGCCCGACGAGTAGGGCAGCACCGCGGTGTCGGTCGCGGAGGTCGTCAGCTCGGGCGCCGGGGCGCCGGAGCTCACGAGGTCGCGCAGCGAGTCGTGGCCCTCGGTGGCGTCGATGGTGAGGACGACGTCGGAGGACAGCCCGGCCTCCTTCGCCCCGACCACGGCGCGGTCGAGGAACGGCGAGACGGTGATGACCATCTTCGCGCCCGAGTCCTTGAGCTGGTGAGCCAGCTCGCCGCCGGTGTACATCGAGTTCGCGCTGGTCACGATCCCGTTGGCGCGCAGGATGCCGTGGAACAGTGCCGCCCACTGCGGCAGGTTGGGCGCGAACAGCGCGACGACGTCGCCCTTCCCGATGCCGCGGGCCGCGAGCCCACCGGCGATCTTCTCGACCAGACCGTGGAACTCGGTGTAGGTCAGCTGGTCGCCGGTGGTGCCGTCGACGATCGCCGGCGCATCCGCCCGGTCGCCGAAGCCGTCGGCGAACAAGAACTCGGTGAGCGAGACGTCGGGGATCTCGACGTCCGGGTACGGGCTGCGCAACGACAAGGGTCGCTCCTTCGCGAGGTCCTACGGAACAGAGGCGACGCCGATCATCGCCCATGTGGGGCGGCCATGCCAGGACGGCACCGCGGGACCGGCCGGGGCGGTCCGGCTCCGCGGAACGGACCGGGACCGCTGCCGTACCGGAAGGCCGGTGGCGAGGTGCCGTGCGGGGCCCCGTCGGGCCGGGTGACCCCGCCGCTCACCCCTCCGTCCGTGGCTCCGTGCGACGCAGCAGTTGGTGGGCCAGGGCCCCGACCAGCGCGGCCATCGTCACGCCGCTGCCCAGGACGAGCCGCAGCGTGACCGGGAGCGCCTGGTAGACCGTCGGCATCAGGACCGGCAGCAGCCCGGCCGCCAGGGCGAGCGTCGCCGTCATCAGCGCCCGGTCGTCGCCGAGCCCGGTCCGGGCGACCATGCCGACGCCGAGCGCGGCGACCATCGCGAAGACCACCACCCCCGCGGCGCCGACCACCGCACTCGGCACGGCCGCGACCCAGCGAGCGACCGGCGCACACACCGACAGCACCACGAGCAGCACGGCCGTGCCGACGGTGACGTACCGGCTGCGCACCCGCGACAGCCGGACGATGCCGATGTTCTCGCCGCTGGTGACCATCAGCGGTCCCCCGAGGAGCCCGGCGAGCACCGAGGTGACCCCGTCGCCCCGCACGGTCCGGGTGACGTCGTGCTGGCCCACCGGCCGGTCCACCGCCTCGGCGGTGAGCACCGTCTGCCCGGCCGCCTCGGCCATCGCGCCGATCGAGAACAACAGCAGCGGCACCATTGCGGGCAGCAGGAGCTCCGGCGCGCCGAACGGGAACGGCTCGGGCAGCGCCAGCAGCGGGCCGGGCGCCGGCGGGGTGATCCGCCCCGCGACAGCGGCCACCACGGCCCCGGCGACGATGCCGAGCAGGACCGCGAGCCGGCTCAGGCCACCGGGCAGGACCCGATGGGCGACGACGATCGTGCCCACCGTGACCGCGACCAGCGCGAGCGCCCAGGGCGACGGCCCCGCCGGGGTGTCCGACACGAGCCCAGCGTTGATCTTCACCAGGTTGACGCCGACGACGACGATCATCGTCCCCAGCACCACCGGCGGGAAGAACCGCATGAGCCGGGTGAACACCGGCGCCAGCACGACGACGGCCAGCCCGGTGACCACGACCGCACCACTCGCCGCGGCCGGTCCCGCTTCCCGTGCGATCTGCGCGAACAGGGCCACCGCCGCACCACCGGGCAGCATCACGAAAGGCAGCCGGGCCCCGATCCCGAACGGACCGATGGACTGCAGGGCCGTGCCGATCCCCGACACCAGCAGCAGCGCGGCGAGCAGGCGGGCCCCGGCGGCGGCGTCGAGCTCCAGCGCCGCGGACAGGAGGAAGGCCGACGAGACCGGCCCGGCCACCATCACCAGCAGGTGCTGCACGGACAGCGGCGCCAGCACCCGCAGCGGCACCCGCTGCCCGGTCGGGTCGACCGTCGGAGCACTCACCGGTCCAGCCAGGGCAGCTCGTCGGGGGCGTACCGGTAGGCCCGGAACAACGCGTTCGACGGCCCGGGGAAGTTCCGCCGGACCCGTTCGTCGGCGTAGGTGCCGATCTCGGGCAGCACGTACTCCCAGCAGACCCGGCCCTCCCTGGTCACCTCGAACAGCCTGCCGAAACCGGACTCGGTGATCAGGGTGGTGCCGCCCGGCAGCCGCTGGACGGCCCCCATGAACGGGGTGAAGAACGCCTCGGGCTGCGGGTCCCGCCAGCTCCACACGACCTCGTGCAGCTCGGGGTCCAGCTCGACCACCCTGCTGAAGGGGACGCTCTCCCCCGGCCGGAACACGCCGTTGTCGAAGACCAGGACGTTGCCGCCCGGGAGCTCCTGGGCGTGGTGCTGCTGGGACACCGTTCCGGGCGCCGACCGGCGCAGGACCTTCCCGCTGGCGCGGTCGATCACGATCACCGCGGAGACCGACCGCAGGCTGGCGAGCACGGTGCCGTCGGCAATCGGCACGACGCTGTTGATCAGGGGCCAGTGCTCGCGCGGGTAGTGCGCCCCGAGCGGGTACTCGTCGGGGTCGAGGTGCTCGGCGGCGTGCCAGCGCCACGTCTCGGTCCCGTCGGCGTCGACCTCGGTGATCACGTCGGCGTACACCGCGCCCGCGTGCTCGGTGCCGGGGACGCCCCCGCGGACCGCCGCCGAGGCGGCCGGCCCGAGCTCCTCCAGCACCGTGTAGAGCACGCGGCCGTCGCCGAGGTGGTGCGCGTCGTGGTGGGCGAGCGGGTCGCGGTGCTCGCGCACGACGGTGCCGTCGGGGGCGAGCTCGGCCATGACCCCGCCGCGGTACTTCTCCCAGAACGGGAAGAGCTCCGGGCCGTCGGGATGCACACCGTTGTACGCCAGGTTCCCGTTCGGGAGGATCCGCGCGTGTCTGCCCGCCCGCCACGGTGGCCGCCACTCGTGAACGACGGTGCCCGCCATGTCCACCAGCCGCACCAGGCCGGTCTCCGCGCCACCTCCCGCCAGTGGCGTGTACAGGGTGTACCCGGGGAACGCGTGCTCCGGATCGTGCCCGATCAGTCCGGTGCGCCGCCGTGCCAGCGTCCACTGGTCCATGAGAACCTCCATCGGGGGATCAAACTTTTGATGTCAAAAGTTTGATCCAGTCCGGGCCGGGAGACCAGGCCCGTGTGTGAAAGGTGTGTGACATGTCAGGGCCTCAGGTGGGCGTCGTCGTCCGCGCGCTGCGCCGGGAGCGGCGCGCCACCCTCGCCGACGTGGCCGCGGCCAGCGGCCTGTCCGTCCCCTTCCTGTCCCAGGTGGAGAACGGCAGGGCCGCGCCCAGCATGCGGTCGCTGCAGGCACTGGCCGCCGCCCTGGACACCACCGCCGTCGCGCTGCTCTCGGCCGCGGAGGAGGCGGGCCGGGTCGACGTCGTCGCACCGGAGGACAACGCCATCGCCGACGGGGCGGGCCGGGTCCGCACCCTCGTCCGCGGGGACCGGCACCTGCACGCGCTGGAGTTCACCGGCAGCACCGACCGCGCCGGGGACTCCTTCCGCCACCCGCACGACGAGCTGCTCTACGTCGTGCGCGGGACCGCGCGGGTCTGGGCCGGTGACGAGGAGTTCGAACTCGCCGCGGGCGCCGCGTTGTACTGCTCCGCCGGTGTGGATCACCGCTGGACCGCCCTGACCGACGACACCACCGTGCTGCTCGTGGGCATCAACGATCGGGCCAGGGTGTCGCTGCCGGCCGGCCCGCCGCCGGCCCCGGACCGACCGTGAGGGTCAGTCGTCGAACAGGTGCTCGAACGCCTTGAGGTTCGCCGTGGACTCGCCGTGCTCGCTGCGCCAGGCGTACTCGCGGCGGATGGAGGAGGCGAAGCCCAGCTCCAGGAAGGTGTTGAAGTCGCCGTCGGCGGCCTCCAGCACCGATCCGAGGACGCGGTCGAGCTCGTCCGCGGTGACGGCGTGCCGCGCCAGCCGCCCGACGAGGTGGATGTCCCCGACCCGGTCCAGGCAGTAGTGCACGCCGTAGAGCTTGGCGTTGCGCAGCAGCATGAACCGGTAGACGCCCTCGTGGTTCTCGTCGGGCCTGCGGCACACGAACGCCTGCACCGCGAGGGTCTGTTCGCGCAGGATCAGCCAGGTCTGGGTCTGGAGCCGGGCCTCGCCGGGGAGGGTGACCAGCCACTGCCCGGGTCCACGGTGGACGTGCTCGGCCCCGGAGTC
Organism: Pseudonocardia sp. EV170527-09; assembly: GCF_008369905.1. Taxonomy (NCBI): domain Bacteria; kingdom Bacillati; phylum Actinomycetota; class Actinomycetes; order Pseudonocardiales; family Pseudonocardiaceae; genus Pseudonocardia; species Pseudonocardia sp. EV170527-09. The sequence continues at coordinate 12,840 of NZ_VRMC01000077.1, read as the reverse complement.
GGCGAGCGCGGCCCCGATCCGCTGTTCCAGCTCGCTCATGCGTCCCCCCGTCGCCGCGCCGCGAACTCGGTGCGGGCCTCGTCGTAGGCGCCCAGCAGGGCGTCGGTCGTCCGGTCCCAGGAGAAGCGGTGCGCGTGCGTCGCCGCGGTCCGCCCCATCTGCTCGCGACGGCCCGGGTCGAGCGCGAGCTCGCCCAGCGCATCGGCCCAGTCGGAGATGTCGTGCCCGGTGACGAGCAGCCCGGACCGGCCCTCGGCGACGGCGACCGGCAGCCCTCCCACCCGGGTCGCCACCACCGGCGTCCCGCAGGCCTGGGCCTCCAGCGCGACCAGCCCGAACGACTCGTTGTGGCTCGGGACGGCGACGACGTCGGCCGCCCGGTAGACCGTCACCAGCTCGCCGCCGGCCCGCGGCGGCAGGAAGCGGACCAGGTCGGTGATCCCCAGCTCGGCGGCCAGCTCGTGCAGCGAGGTCGGCTCGGCCAGCCCCGACCCCGACGGCCCGCCCGCGACGAGCACGACGAGGCGTTCACGCAGCCCCGGTACCCGCGCGACCAGCTCGGCGGCGGCGCGCAGCAGCACGTCGGGGGCCTTCAGGCGCTGGATGCGCCCGACGAACGCCAGCACCACGGCCCCGGCCGGGAGTCCCAGCTCGGCGCGGGCCGCGGCCCGGTCGCCGGGCCGGAAGCGGTCGGTGTCCACCCCCGGCGGGATGGTGACGGTGCGGTGCGGGTCGGCGTCGTAGAGGTCGAGCAGCTGCTTGGACTCGATCTCGGTGTTCGCCACCAGCCGGTCCGCCTCCGCGACGACCTGGTCCTCGCCGATCACCCGGACCCGCGGCTCGGGGGTGTCCCCGGCGGCGAGCGCGGCGTTCTTGACCTTGGCCAGGGTGTGCGCGGAGTGCACCAGCGGCACCCCCCAGCGGTCCCGGGCCAGCCATCCGACCTGGCCGGACAGCCAGTAGTGGGAGTGCACGACGTCGTACCAGCCCGGGTCGTGCCGGGCCTCGGCCCGCAGCACCCCGGCGGTGAACGCGCACAGCTGGCTCGGCAGGTCGTCCTTGCCGAGTCCCTCGAAGGGGCCCGCGGCGACGAACCGGACCGTCGCACCCGGCTCCAGCTCGACCGTCGGCGGCTGCTCCGACGACGTGGCGCGGGTGAAGATCTCCGCCTCGACGCCACGGCGGGCCATCCGGATCGCCGTCTGTGCGACGTAGACGTTCATCCCGCCGGCGTCGCCGGTGCCGGGCTGCTCGGTCGGGGAGGTGTGCACCGACAGCACCGCGACACGTCGGGGCAGTCGTTCACTCACCCGAGCATCCTGACACGGCGCCGGAGCGCCAGCGCAGCCACCAGCGCCCGCAGCGGGTCGGCGGCGTGCCAGTCGTCGCCGCGGCCGGGCCACGCCGGGACGGTCACCGTCCCGCCGTCGTCGAGGTCGACGACCAGCCGGTCGTGCCGGTGCAGGCGCCCCGGGGGCGCGGGCTCCCCCAGCGCGGCCAGCGCCGCGGCGACCTCGGGGTCGGCCGTCCACGGGCCGGGGGTGCCGGTGCCGCGGGCCGTCCCGGCGACCCGGTCCGAGGCCAGCGGCACGTCGAGCAGCTCCGCGAGCGCGGCCGGATCGGGCCCGCCGGGGACCGCGGGCACCGCGTCCAGCGCGGGCAGCACCCACGGCGCGTCGAGGACGACGGCGCGGTCGGTCGGCGCGACCTGCCCGGTCACCGTGCGGACCCGGTCCGGCGGGTCGACGTCGTCGAGGTCCACCCGCCCGTCGGCGACGGCCGCGGCGAGCGCGGCGTAGGCGGCCGCGGCGACCTCCCCGCTCACCGTGCGGGCCGGGTCGGCGAGCCGGTCGAGCAGTTCGACGACCTCGTCCGGCCCGTCGACGACGACCCGGTCCCGGACCCCGACCGCGGCCAGTACCGCGTCGTCGACGCCGGGCAGGGCCGCGATCTCGTCGTAGAGCCCGGCCAGGCCGGTCGCCGAGCGCAGCCGCCACGTGCTGGGCAGCCGGCCGTCGAGGCGTACGTGGCGTGACAGCCACCAGGCGGTGTAGCCGGTGAGCAGCGCCGCCCGGGTGTCGCGGTCGGCGGCGAGCAGGGCCAGCGCCGCGGGCCAGCGGTCGTCGGCGACGAGGTCGAGGTCGCGCACGGCGGGCGGGGTGTCACCGTCGTCGGGGTACTGCTCGGCGTCGTGCAGCACGTCGGGGTCGAACGGGACGACCGTGAACCGGTCCAGCACGCCCGCGGCGACCAGGCCGTCGCGGGACACGTCGGCCCACTCCGGCCCCAGCACGCCGACCGGGGCGTCCGGGTCGAGCAGGTCCCGGACGGCGGCGTCGGGCAGGACGAGCTCGTCGGCGCGGGCGGGGCGGCCGTCGTCGTCGGTGAGCGCGAGGGACCCGAACCGCGGGTCCGGCGCGGCGGCGGGGGCGTCGAGCAGGGCCAGGACGGCGCGGGCCGCCGCGGTGGTGTCCAGGCCGGCCCCGGCGTCGTCGACGGAGCGCTCGACGGCCGCGTGCAGGGCGGGGGCGTCGAGCAGGGTGTCGCGGTCGGCGTCGGCGGCACCGAGACGGCGCAACAGCGGGTGGGCGGCGTCGGGGTGGGCGATCCGCAGCTCGGGGATCGCCGTGGCGGCGGCCGGGGCGTCGCCGTCGGGGAGCAGCACCGAGGCGGGCCCGGGCACCAGACGACGACCGTCGACGAGCGGGACGGGCAGCGCGCCCAGCTCGGCCGCCAGCCCCGGGACGGTGTCGACGGCCGGGGCGAGGGCCGCGTACAGCTCCCGCCACCAGCCAGGAGCCGCCTCGACGCCGGTCAGCCGCTCGGCCAGCGCGGCCGCGCCGACCCGGTCCACGCCGAGCGCGGCGGGCGGGACGACCCCGGACGCGACGAGCCGGGAGAACGCCGGGTCGCACGCGGCGAGCAGCTCGGGCAGCCCGTCGGCGGGTACGTCGAGCCACTCGGCCCGCTCCGGTGCGAGCACGTCCGCGTCACCCGTGGCGGCGGGGAGCCACGGGGTGCGGGTCAGGGCCGCGGTGACCGCCTCGCGCAGACGGCCGTCGAGCGGCGAGCGCGGGAAGCCCGGCTCCGGCACCAGCCCGACGCGGTCGGCGGGGTCGACCCGCCGGACGAGGTCGGCGTAGGCGGCCGCCGCGGCGTCCACCAGCACGTCGACGGCCGGGTCGTCGGCACGGATCCGGCGGCGGTCCGGGTCGAGCGGGAACGGCGCGATCAGCCGGGCGGGCAGCGACAGCTGCTCGGCGCTGCGGGTGGGGGCGTGCAGGACCTCGCCGTCGTCGGGTCCGTACGGGGCGGGCCGGTCGCCGCGGCGCCGCAACGCCCAGCGGACGCCCGCGTCCCCGGTCACCAGCAGGTACCCGGTGTCCCCGACCCGCACCCGGCCGTCGCCGAGGTCGGTGCGGGCGACGGTCACCGGGCCCGCGGTCACCGACTCCAGCCCCGGGAGCGCCAGCAGCAGGTCACCGGCGGTACGGGCGAGCTCGTCGAGCAGGTCGTGCGGGTCGATGCCGGGTACCGGGCGCAGCCGGACCTCGGTGGCGAACCCGGGCGGCGGCGGCTCCTCCTCCGGCGCGGGCCAGGCCAGCCGCAGCACCGGCACCCGGGCGTCGCGGGCCAGCTCGGCGGCCGCCTCACCGCCCAGTGCGGCCACCTCGACCGCGGTCCGGGCGGCGGAGAACGCGACGCCGCCCGCGGCGGTCACCAGGCGCGGCGCGGTGCAGACGGCGAGGACCGCGGCGAACCCGACGCCGAAGCGGCCGGTCGCGCCGGCGGTGTCCCGCTTGGCCGAGGCCCGCAGCGCGGCGAGCGCGGCGACCCCGGCGGCGTCGAGCGGGGCCCCGGTGTTGGCGACGCGCAGCTCACCGTCCACCACGACGGCCCGGACCCGGCCGGGCAGGTCCGCGGCGAGCGCGGCGTCGGCGGCGTTCTGGAGCAGCTCGGCGACCCAGGTGTCGGCGTAGCCACCGCGGCGCAGGTCGTCCTCGGCGTTGACGTCCTCCCGGAACCGGGTCGGCGACGACGACCAGGCCGCCAGGACCCCGTCCCGCAGCGCCGCCGTGCCGAACGGGTCGGTGCCGCCCGCGACGCCGGTGGGGCTCAGGACCCGACCGGCTCGAGGTCGACGCCGTCGTCGTAGACCAGCTCCGAGACGTGGACCGGGGAGCCGGACGGCTCGGTGACCGAGGAGTGCGCGCCACAGCCGAACTCGACGGCGACGACCTGGGCGTCGGCCGGGGAGGAGCCGTTCGCGCAGACCCCGAACACGCCGTGCAGCGACCCGGCGAGCGGCACCAGGAACCCGCAGGTCCCGCAGGACGCGGGCGCGGACCGGGCGAGGTCGGCGGCCGGGCCGCGCTCCCCGTCCTGCCAGCGTTCGGCGGCGGCGATGCGGCCCTCGTAGGACAGGACCCGTTCGCGGCCGAGCCCGACCTCGCGGGCGAGCGCGTCGACGGCCGGGTCCCCGGAGTCGACGTAGCCCGGCACCAGGCGCGGGTCGTCGGCCGGGGTGGGCAGCAGGTCGCCGGGCTTGAGGTCGCCGGGACGCACGCGCTGGTCCCACGGCACCCAGTCGGGGGCGACGAGCGCGGTCGAGCCGGGCAGCAGCACCGACTCCGAGACCGTCACCGGCCCGTCGTCGGCCGCGGCGGCGACGGTGACCGCCCAGCGCCAGCCGCGGTAGCCGGGCAGGTGCGCGGCGAAGGAGTGGGTGACCGAGCCGTCGTCCTCGACGGTCGTGCCCAGGTGCGCGCCGACGGCGGCCACGGCCGCGTCGGCCCCCAGCTCGTCGGCCGCCTCCTCGACGGCCGCGGCCCGCGCCTCGTCCACCGCGTCGAACAGGTGCGACGGCGCGGGAGTCACCCTGGGCTGCGGCGTCTCCGCCCGCTCGTCACCGCAGTCGCCGACCTCGACACCCACCTCACCAGTGCTCACCTCACCAGTGTGCCACCCGCGCCCGGGCATCCTGGGCGGGTGCCCGCCCGCGCGCTGCTCCGCCGCCCGTCCGTGACGGGCCTGCTCACCCTCCTGCCGGCCCTCGTGCTGGCCCTGGTGGCCTGCGGCGCCGCCGCCCCGGCGCCCGGGCTACCCGCCCCGGGCCCGGTACCGGTGGTCCGCCCGCAGGTCCTGGCCGAGATCCCGCACGACCCGCAGGCGTTCACCCAGGGCCTGGAGCTGCGCGACGGCACGCTCTACGAGGGGACCGGCCGGGTGGGGCGCTCGCAGCTGCGCGCGCTGGACCCGGCGACGGGTGCGGTGCGGGCGGCCAGCTCGCTGCCGCCGGCCTACTTCGGGGAGGGCATCACCGTCGTCGGGGATCGGATCTGGCAGCTGACCTGGCAGGACGGGGTGGCGGTCGAGTGGGACCGGGCGACGCTGCGGCCGCTGCGCGAGGTGCCCGTCGACGGCGAGGGCTGGGGGCTGTGCCTGCTCGGCGACCGGGTGGTGCGCTCGGACGGCGGCGACCGCCTGTTCTTCCACGATCCGGCCGACCTGACGGCGACCGGCTCGGTGGCCGTCACCCTGGACGGCGTCCCGGTGACCCGCCTCAACGAGCTGGAGTGCGTCGAGGACCGGGTGTGGGCCAACGTCTGGCAGACCGACGACATCGTGCGGATCGACCCGGCGACCGGGGTCGTCGACGCCGTCGTCGACGCGACCGGGCTGCTGCCGGCCGGGCAGCGGGCCGGCGCCGACGTGCTCAACGGCATCGCCCACGTCGACGGCGACGAGTACCTGCTCACCGGCAAGCTGTGGCCGACGACGTTCCGGGTGCGGCTCCCGGTGCCCCCGGCCTGACGCACGCTGCGCCGGCCGGGTGACACCACCCGCCAGGATCGCCGGAACCGTCGGTACCCGCCTGCACAATGCCCGGGTGGCACCGAACCCGTTCCGCAGCCGCCGCCGGGCGGCCGCGTCGAGACGTGGCCCGGACCCGCGCACCACCCCGGTCAGGGCTCCGGCCACGACCCCGATCGCCTCGGACCCGGCTCTGCGCCGCGGGCGCCCCGCCGGTGCCGCCACCGACGAGCTGCCCCGCCCCGGCCCGGCCTCCGTCCTCCGCAGGCCGACGGTCACCCGGGTCGCCGTGCACCGCACCCGCGAGCTGGGCGGGCGCGCGGTCGCGCTGTTCCGACGCGCCGCGACCGCCGACGGCGCCGACCGGTCCGGGCTGACCGCGCTCACCTACGCCACGATGCTGACCTACGCGCTCGACGCGGCGGTCGCAGTCGCGCTGGCGAACACGCTGTTCTTCGCGGCGGCGACGGCGGAGTCCACCGCGAACGTCGCGCTCTACCTGGCGATCACCGTCGCCCCGTTCGCGCTGGTGGCGCCGGTGATCGGTCCCGCGCTGGACCGGTTGCAGCGGGGCAGGCGGATCGCGATGGCGGTGTCCTGCGCCGGGCGCGCGGTGCTCGCCGTGGTGCTGGTGTTCCACCTCGACGACTGGCTGCTCTACCCGGCCGCGCTGGGGATCATGGTGCTGTCCAAGTCGTTCCTGGTGCTCAAGGCGGCCGTGACCCCGCGGGTGCTGCCCTCGACGATCACCCTGGCGACGACGAACTCCCGGCTCACCACGTTCGGGATGGCCGCGGGCGGGGTCGCCGGGGCCATCGCCGGCGGGGCTGCGCTGGTCGCGGGCGGGGCCGGGCCGCTGTGGTGGACGGCGCTGCTCGGCGTCGCCGGCGCGGTGCTCTGCCTGCGGATCCCCCGGTGGGTCGAGTCGACCGCGGGCGAGGTGACTGCTGCGGTGCCCGCCGCCCGCCCGGGCTCGCGCCGCTCCCGCGTCCCCGCCACCCGGGCGGTGCTCGTCGCGCTGTGGGGCACGAGCACGGTGCGGGTGCTGACCGGGTTCCTCACGCTGTTCGTCGCCTTCGTGGTGAAGGCCGGGGCCGAACGGTCTCCCGACAGCGATCCCACCGGCCAGCTGGTGGTGATCGGGATGGTCGGTGCGGCCGCCGGCGTCGGGCTGTTCGTCGGCAACGCGGTGGGCGCGCGCAGCCGCTTCTCCCGGGTCGAGCCGGTGGTGCTGGCCGCGGCCGCGGCGGCGGTGCTGGCCGCGGCGATGGCGGCGCTGCTGCCGGGGGTGCCGACGGCGGTGGTCGCGGCGCTGATCGCGTCCACGGCGAGCGCGCTGGCGAAGGTCTGCCTCGACGCGGTGGTCCAGCGCGACCTGCCCGAGCACGCGCGGGCGTCGGCGTTCGGGCGGTCGGAGACCGTGCTGCAGCTGGCCTGGGTGCTGGGCGGCGCGATCGGGGTGCTCGCCCCGCACGACACGTTCCGCACCGGGTTCGTGATCGTGACCGGGGTGGTGGCGGTGTTCGCGCTGCAGGCCGCCCTGGTGCGCCGCGGCACCTCGCTGGTGCCGGGGCTGGGTCCGCGCCCGGCCGCCGTCGCCCGCTGAGGGCCGGACCGCCCGCCGGGCCCCGGTCCGTACGCTGGTCGCCGTGATCACCCGCCCCCGACCGCGCCCCCGCCGGTCCGCCGGTGTGCTGGCCGGGCCCCTGGCCGCGGCCGCCCTCGTCCTCGCCGGGTGCGGTGGCGCGGCCCCGACGGTCACGTTCGACGTCGGCGGCACCGCGCTGGTCGCCGCGCCCACCCAGTTCTGCGACACCAGCCTGCAGAACTGCCAGGACGCCCCGAACGCCCGGGTGACCGCGCCGGTCCCGCCCGGGACGGAGGTCCGCATCACGGTGCCCGAGGAGGTCTCCTCCGCGCCCTGGCAGGTCGCCTACGCGTTCACCCGCGGCACCGACCCGACCCCGGTCCAGCAGCGCAGCGCGATCGCCGCGCCGGGCACCCGCACCGACTTCACGCTGTCCCTGCCCGAGCCGGGCGACCGGCTCGTCACCGCGCAGGTGCAGGTGTTCGGGGCGCCGCCGTCGATCGACCCGGAGAGCACCGACATCCAGTTCCCGGTCCGCGCGACCTGGGTCCTGGTCGGCGAGCAGGGCTGAGCGGGCGCGGACCCCGGTCCCAGCGGCACCGCCCCGGGTCTCGAGCCGTGGCGATCCGGGTCTCAGCGGGCCGCGCCGAGCAGCCGGGCCAACGCGGCGTCGGAGTCGGCCTGCGCGTCGCGGTCGTGGGTCGAGGAGAACACCAGCAGCTCGTCGGCGCCGGTGCGGGTCACGAGGTCGTCGAGGCGCTCGGCGACCGTGTCCTCGTCGCCGACGACGGAGCGGGCCAGCGCCCGGTCCACGGTCTCCCGCTGGCGCCGGGTGGTCACCCGCCGCGGGTCCGGCGGTTCCAGCGGCGGGAACTCGCCGGTGGTGCGGGCCGCAGCGTGCGCCCACGCCTCGGACAGCGCCAGCTGCGGGTCCCCGACGAGCACGTCGACGGACACCACGAGGTGCGCCGCGTCCCCGGCCCGCTCGCGGTAGTCCGCCAGCGTCGCCGGGTCGTCGAGCACCGGGCCGCCGACGACGACGGGCAGCCCCAGGTCACCGGCGAGGGCCAGGCCCGCCCCGGTCGCGAGCAGGAACAGCGGCACGGCGTGCTCCAGCCGCGGCCGGGCGGTGACCGGGCCGCTGCCGTCGAGGTAGGCGCGCAGCTCGTCGAGGGCGGCGCGGAACGCGGCGTCGTCCGCGGCCCCGGCACGCAGGGCGCGGCGCACCGGCTCGGTGAACCCGGGCGAGCGTCCGATCCCGAGGTCGATCCGCCCGGGGTGCAGCGCCTCCAGCAACGCGACCTGCTCCGCGACGACGAGCGGCTGGTGGTTGGGCAGCATGATCCCGCCCGAGCCGACCCGGATCCGCGACGTCGCCGCGCCCACCGCCGCCATCAGCACCGGCGGGCTGCCCGACGCGATCCCGGGCACGGCGTGGTGCTCGGCCACCCAGAACCGGTGGTAGCCGAGCTGCTCGGCGCGCACCGCGCGCGCCACCGTCCCGCGGACCGCGGCGGCGTCGGGCTCCCCGGCCCGCGTCCGCGAGCGGTCCAACATCGACAGGCGCACACCCGCCCCAACACCGCCCGCCCCCGCGACCATTCCGCCGCGGCCCGGCGGGGCGGGTGGGTCAGCCGTCCAGGTCGCGGGCCACGGCCCGCACGGCCTCGGCGGCCAGCTTGCAGGTCTTGCGGTCGGGGTAGCGCCCGTGCCGCAGCGCCGGCTGGATCTTGTTCTCCAGCAGCCCCATCATGTCCTCGATGAGGCCGTGCAGCTCCTCGGCGGGGCGGCGGGTGTTCTCCACCGCGGACGCCTGCTTCTCGACGATGCGCACGGACAGCGCCTGCGGACCGCGGCGGCCCTCGGCCATCCCGAACTCGACCCGCTGGCCGGACTTGAGCGCCTCCACGCCGGACGGCAGCGCCGCCTTGCGCACGTAGACGTCCTCACCGCCGTCCTGGGAGAGGAACCCGAAGCCCTTCTCCGCGTCGTACCACTTCACCCTGCCGGTGGGCACCGTCGTCCTCGATTCCTGCTTGCTGTGTTGCTGCGTGCACGACAAACGCGCCCGGGCTCCCCGGACGCGCCACCACCGATGGTACGCCTGGGGACCCGTCCGGGGTCAGGCGTTTCGGACGTTCGCCGCACCCTCCAGGTCCAGCAGCCCCACCGACTTCTCGCGCATCTCGACCTCGCGGACCTTGCCGGTGACCGTCATCGGGAACTCGTCGACGACGAGCACGTAGCGCGGGATCTTGTAGTGCGCCAGCTTCCCGGTGGCGAACTCGCGCAACGTGTCGGCGGCCATGGCCGCCGCGCCGTCGCGCAGCACCACCCAGGCGCAGAGCTCCTCGCCGTAGCGCTCGTCGGGGACCCCGATGACCTGGGCGTCGACGACGTCGGGGTGGGTGTAGAGGAACTCCTCGATCTCGCGCGGGTACACGTTCTCGCCGCCGCGGATGACCATGTCCTTGATCCGGCCGGTGATGTTGAGGTAGCCCTCGTCGTCCATCACGGCGAGGTCGCCGGTGTGCATCCAGCGGGCACGGTCGATGACCTCGGCGGTCTTCTCCGGCTGCTCCCAGTAGCCCAGCATCACCGAGTAGCCGCGGGTGCACAGCTCACCGGGCTCGCCGCGCGGCAGCGTCCGGCCCGTCTCCGGGTCGACGACCTTGACCTCCAGGTGCGGGTGCACCCGCCCGACCGTGGACACCCGCCGCTCGAGGGAGTCGTCGGCGCGGGTCTGGGTCGACACCGGGCTGGTCTCGGTCATGCCGTAGGCGATGGTCACCTCGGTCATGCCCATCCGGTCGACGACCTGCTTCATCACCTCGACCGGGCACGGCGAGCCGGCCATGATCCCGGTGCGCAGGGTGGACAGGTCGTAGGAACCGAAGTCCGGGTCGTTGAGCTCGGCGATGAACATCGTCGGCACCCCGTAGAGCGAGGTGCAGCGCTCCTGCTGCACGGCGTGCAGGGTCGCCTTCGGGTCGAAACCCTGCGCCGGGATCACCATCGTCGCGCCGCTGGTGGTGCAGGCGAGGTTGCCCATGACCATGCCGAAGCAGTGGTAGAAGGGCACGGGGATGCAGACCCGGTCGGCCTCGGTGTAGCCGCAGGTCCGGCCGACGTAGTAGCCGTTGTTGAGGATGTTGTGGTGCGACAGCGTCGCGCCCTTCGGGAACCCGGTCGTCCCGGACGTGTACTGGATGTTGATCGGGTCGTCGGCCGTCAGCGACGCCTGGACCTGCGCCAGCTCGTCGCGGCGGGAGGCGTCACCCGCGGCCAGCGCGTCCCACTCGGGCGATCCGGTGATCACGACCTGCTCCAGGTCGGGGCAGTCCGGCCGGACCTCGGCGATCATCTTCTCGTAGTCGGAGGTCTTGAACGACGACGCCGACACCAGCGTCGAGATCCCGGCTTGCTTGAGCACGAACTCCAGCTCGTGGGTCCGGTAGGACGGGTTGATGTTGACCAGGACGACGCCGATCTTGGCCGTCGCGAACTGGGTCAGCGTCCACTCCGCGGTGTTCGGCGACCAGATCCCGAGCCGGTCCCCCACGGTGAGCCCGGTCGCGAGCAGCCCGGTGGCCAGGTCGTCGACGGCGGCCTGCAGCTCGCGGTAGGTCCAGCGGCGCCCGGTCTGCACCTCGACGAGCGCGTCGTTGTCCGGGACCCGGGCGACCGTGCGGTCGAGGTCGTCGCCGATGGTGTCGCCGAGCAGCGGGGTGTCCGAGATCCCGGACGCGTAGGACGGGACAGCGGGGGTTCCGGCGGGGATCACGACGTCGTACTCCTCGGGTGGCTCAGTGCTGGTCGTCACATCCTCACCCCGGACGACGTGGTTGCCAACACCCGTCGGCATCACGTGGCTTCACGACGAGGACAGGCGGCGCCTCCCGGACTCGGCGACCTTCGCCGCCCCGCGCCGTGCCCCGTGGGCCGCGCGGCGCAGCGGCCGCGGGGAGGGCTCGGGCCAGGGCCCGACCGGCACCAGCACCCGTTCGGCCGGGGCGAACCCGGCGGGGTAGCCGGGCACCCGCCAGGTCCCGGCCGGCGCGTCCGGCGGCAGCCACTCCGGCCGCCACATGCCCAGGGCGAGGTCCAGGTCGGCCAGCCGGGGGGCGAGCTCGTCGGTCAGCTCGGTGCGCAGGTGCTCGGCCCACAGCCGTACCCGAAGGTCACGCACCTGGTCGCCGGCGGTGACGAACGCCGTCGACAGCTCGGTGTCGGTGCCGCGCATCGAGCGGGAGAAGAAGTTGGCCGACCCGATGGAGGCGAAGACGTCGTCCACCAGCGCCAGCTTGGTGTGGACGGTGAGGTCCTCGATCCGGTGCATGATCACGTTGCCGCGGTCGCCCGGGGCGAGCTGGTCGATCACGCCCCGCTGGACGTCGCCGGTGACGCGGCGGCGGAACTTGTTCACCCCGGCGTCGACCGGGTCCTTGCGTCCCGAGCAGACGAGCACGACCTTCACCCCGCGGGCGGCGGCGTCGCGCAGCAGCCCGTAGAGCCGGAACGCCCGTCGCCCGCCCGGGACCTCGAAGAAGTACTGGTCCTCCAGGTAGACGTAGCGTCGGGCGCCGCGGATCGCCGCGGACAGCGTGTGGAAGACCTCCTGCACGCCGTGCCGCGGGAGCACCGTCCAGTGCCGCCGGTAGAGCATCCCGAAGTGGTCGATCTTCCACGGCCGCAGCGAGCGCAGGACCTGCACCGCGGTGCCAGGGGAGGGGTACGGCGGGGCGGGCGGCGACGGCGGCAGGTCGGCGACGAACGGCTCGGGGTTCATCGGCTCCCAGTCGGTGGGGCCGACCATGAACCGGCGCGGCGGGAGCGTGGCGGCCTCGGTCCACCGGCCGCGGTAGACCTCCCACACGCGGGCGGCACCGGGCCCGCGCAGCGCGGCGGCACCGTCGTGCCAGCCCCAGCGCTCCTCACCGATCGACAGCCGGTCGTGCGGCTCGGCGTCGAACCGGTTGGCGGACAGGTCCAGCCCGCCGACGAACGCCGTCAGCTCGCCGCCGACGTGGGTGAGCACCACCTTCTGGTGGTGGCAGCCGATCCCGGAGCCCGACCAGTCGAGCAGCACCCGTCCGGCCAGCTGCGGGCGGCGGCGCAGCTCCAGCGCGGCGAACGCGTTCGCCCGGAACGGCCCGATCGCCACCCCGGGCACCGAGCCGGAGAACACCGCCGCGGTGAGCAGCACGCGCAGGTCGACCCCGGCGTCGACGAGGCGCGCGAAGCGGTCGGCGAGCGCTTCGTAGCCCTCCTCGTCCGGAGCCAGGCCGCGCAGGTCCATGTCGGGTTCGAGGTTCAGGCCGGTGACGGGCCTGTGCAACGAACGGTGGTTCCGGCCCGACACGCCGGACCTCAGCGTCCGGCGGGATGGGCACTGTGAGTGATGACATCAGACCCTATGGGCTCTGCTGAGAACGAGA
>NZ_VRMC01000592.1:0-248 GCF_008369905.1 Pseudonocardia sp. EV170527-09 | reverse complement strand
AGCAAGTACAAGTCAAGATTTTAAACCCCAAAATTGGTACTGATGATAAATTTCCCCTACCTCATCGCGCGACAGACGGCTCGGCGGGTATAGATTTACGTGCTTGTGTCGATGAGCCTATCACCATAAAAGCTGGTGAAAGCCAGTTGATTGGTACAGGACTCGCCATCTACATCCAAGACCCGGATTATGTCGGTTTTATCATGCCGCGCTCAGGGCTGGGACATAAGCATGGCATTGTACTGGGT
>NZ_VRMC01000591.1:0-248 GCF_008369905.1 Pseudonocardia sp. EV170527-09 | reverse complement strand
GGCCGGGACGTCTCTCGATATCTGAGGCTGCTGCTACGCAAGGAAGGGGCAGACTTCCACACCTCAGCTGAGTTTGAGGTGGTCCGGACCATCAAAGAGCGAGCTTGCTATCTGTCCATCAACCCACAAAAGGACGAGGCTCTCGAGACTGAGAAGGTGCAGTACACCCTTCCAGACGGCAGCACGCTTGATGTGGGGCCTGCGCGCTTCCGAGCCCCTGAACTGCTGTTCCAGCCAGACCTGGTAGG
>NZ_VRMC01000590.1:0-248 GCF_008369905.1 Pseudonocardia sp. EV170527-09 | reverse complement strand
GCGCTGCCATCATCAGTGGTGGCATCCTCGAGGGCACCATCAGTGGTGTCATCCCCGATGCCACTAGGGGTTGTGTAGTCGGGATCGGTGTCTTCCGCGGCGTCCTCATAGCGGTGAGGTTCTTCCTCCATCTCCTGGGACAGCTCCCAGAATGCCTTGCCCAAACCGCCGGCCTCATCGTTGTGGGCCATGTTTCGCTCTAAATAGGAGAAAAGTTTGGTCAAAAAGTTGGTTAATGTGAAGGAACA
>NZ_VRMC01000076.1:0-27376 GCF_008369905.1 Pseudonocardia sp. EV170527-09 | reverse complement strand
TGGAGAACGTGTGGCCCCAGGCGATCGTGCAGACCTGTGTCGTGCACCTGATCCGCAACTCACTGCGCTTGACTTCACGGCGTGACACCGACGCCGTCAAACGCGCCATCCGAGCTATTTACACCGCGTCCACCGCCGATGCCGCTGCAGCCGCGCTGGATGATCTCGATGACGAGTGGGGGCGAGCCCATCCGGCGATGATACGTTTGTGGCGTAACGCCTGGACCGAGTTCATGCCGTTCCTCGACTACGACATCGAGGTCCGGAGGGTGATCTGTACGACGAACGCGATCGAATCGTTGAACGCCCGCTACCGGCGAGCGGTCCGAGCGCGAGGGCATTTCCCCAGCGAGCAGGCCGCGATGAAATGTCTGTACCTTGTCACCCGCAGCCTCGACCCGACCGGACGAGGCCACACCCGATGGATGATGCGCTGGAAGCCAGTCCTCAACGCCTTCGCCATCACTTTCGGTGACCGCTGGCCGGGCGCCGAGCACTACTGACAACATCGCCGGAACCACCGTTCTCGTTACAGACCCGTGCTGTCGGAGCGCAGCCCCGAGTTCGCCGCCCTGTGGGAGCTGCACGAGGTCGGACGCCGGTTCGCCGACCACAAGACGCTGCTGCACCCGGAGCTCGGCGAGCTGGAGGTGGACTGCCAGGCGCTGTTCACCGAGGACCGGTCCCAGGCGCTGCTGGTACTCACCGCCGCGCCGCGCAGCGAGACCGAACGGCGCCTGGAGCTGCTCCGGGTGATCGGCAGCGAGCAGTTCAGCGCGGGCTGATCACCCGGCGCCGGTCACGGGTGCAGGCGCACCGGGAGCGCCGTGAGCGAGTGGATCAGCGTGCTCTGCCGGTGCTGCCCGGGGGCGCCGGCGAGCGTCATGTCCGGGAACCGCGCGAGCAGCGTCCGGAACGCGACGTCGGCCTCCAGGCGGGCCAGCGGTGCGCCGAGGCAGTGGTGGATGCCGTAGCCGAACGCGAGGTGCCCGGAGGTGTCGCGGTCGGGGTCGAACCGCTGCGGGTCCGGGTAGCGCTCAGGGTCGCGGTTGGCCCCGATCAGCGAGACGAGCACGACCTCGCCGGCCGGGATCGTCACCCCGGAGTACTCGACGGGCTCGTCGGTGAAGCGGATCGTGGCGAGGTTGACCGGGCCGTCGTACCGGAGGAACTCCTCGACTGCCTGCGGCACCCGGTCGGGGTCGGCACGCAGCCGGGCGTGCTGGTCGGGGTCGCGCAGCAGTGCCAGCACGCCGTTGCCGATGAGGTTGACCGTGGTCTCGTGCCCGGCGACCAGCAGCAGGAACGCCATCGCGGTGACCTCGGTGGGGCTGAGCGAGTCGCCGTCCTCCGAGGCACGGACGATCTCGGACAGCATGTCGTCGCCGGGGTGGGCGGACTTCTCGGCGACGAGCGCGGACAGGAACTGCGCCATCGACGCGGCGGCCGCGCCACGCTCCTCGTCGGGCCCGCTGGAGAGCAGTAGGTTCGACCAGTGCCGGAAGTCCTCACGCCGGTCCCCCGGGACACCGAGGATCTCCGAGATGACGGTCATGGGCAGTGGGAAGGCGAAGTGGTCCAGCAGGTCGAGCTCGGGGCCCGCCTGCTCGGCGGCGTCGGCGAGCTCGGTGGCGATCTGCTCGATCCGCGGCCGCAGCCGGGCGATCGCCCGGACGGTGAACGCCCGTCCGACGAGCTTGCGCAGCCGGGTGTGGTCCGGCGGGTCGGCGTTGAGCATGTGCGCGACGAGGGAGTCGGCGAACTGGCGGATCGAGGTCGCGCCCTGGCGCTGCAGCACCTCCGGCAGCCGGCGGGAGTCCTTCTGCAGTCGCGGGTCGTTGAGCGCGGCACGGGCGTCGGCGTAGCGGGTGATCATCCAGAAGGTCAGCCCGTTCGGCCCGGTCGCGCGGACGACCGGGCTCTCGTCGCGCAACCGGCGGTAGAGCTCGTCGGGATCGTCGAAGAAGTCCTGGTCCAGCCGTACCGGCCGGGTGTCGTGGTCGATCGTCATCGTCCGCTCCTCGCACTGGGTGTCCTCGACACTCGCCAGGATTGCACTCATCGTGCAAAAATGCACGCGTGATGAAACGGACGGAGCGGCCGTCGGCCCGCGAGCGGAACCGGCGGTCCATCCTGGACGCCGCGCAGGCCGTGCTGCGTGAGAACCCGGACGCCTCGCTCGACGAGGTCGCGGCCCGCGCCGGGGTCGTGCGGCGCACCCTCTACGGCCACTTCACCAGCCGTCACGACCTCGTGGTCGCACTCGTCCGGGCGGCGTCGGCGGACTTCGTCGAGAAGGTCGGCGAGGTCGACCCCGACGCGGCCGACCCGGCCGTCGAGCTCGCGGCCACCCTCCTGCGCACCTGGAGCACGTCGCGGCGCTACGGCCCGGTCATCGCGCTGGCCCGCCGCACCGCCGACGACGAGGTCCGCGCCGCGATGGGCCCGTTCCACACGATCATGATCCGGCTGCTGGAGAACGGGCAGCGGGCCGGTGTGTTCTCCCGGCACGCCGCGGCCCCGGTGCTGGCCGAGGTCCTGCAGGCCGGGTCCCTGGCCTACATGCGAGCTGCACAGGAGGGGCGGTGGGACGGCGACGAGACCGACGTCGCCCTCGGGCACCTGCTGACCCTCGGGATGCCGGAGGCCGACGCGCGGGCCGCGGTCGCGCGAGCCACGTCTTGACCTGAAGCGCCGTTCAGGTCCTAGAGTCGCCGCCATGTTCACCGACGAAGAGATCGCCTACCTGCGCAGCCAGCGGATCGGGCGGCTCGCCACCGCCCAGCCGGACGGGACGCTGCAGGTCAGCCCGGTGGGGTTCGGTGTCAACACGACGCTGGGCACCATCGACATCGGCGGCCACGGGATGGAGCACAGCCGCAAGTTCCGCAACGTCGCCGCGAACGGGCAGGTCGCCTTCGTCGTCGACGACGTGCTGTCGACCGACCCGTGGCGGGTGCGGTTCGTTGAGATCCGGGGACGGGGCGAGGCGCTGACCGAGCCGACGGACTCCGCGGGGCAGTCGCCGGGGTCGAACGCGATCATCCGGATCCGCCCGAGGCGGATCCTCACCCTCGCGCTGTCACCCGAGGAGCAGCAGGTGGATCCGCACGAGGCGGGGATCCGGGCGCGCGGCGTGGGGTGAGGGCCGCTGCGGCATCGCGTCGATCCCACTGCAACGGGACGCGCTCGGTGTGGTCGGGAACCACCTCCGGGCGGGTCGGGTGGTCGACAACGAGCCACAGCGGTGGCGGGTCCGGAAAGACGTCGGCCCCCGGATCCGGTCAGACGAGCTTCCTGGGGATCGATCGTGGGACGGTGCCCGGATCGAGCTGCGCTCTCGGATCCGGGTCCATCGCGACAATCTGCGGACCCTGTGCACCAGGTCCGCAGCGAGGAGGCCGTTGCCGGTGCCGACGTCGAGAGCTGTCTGGGCGCCACGTGGCACCGCGTCCAGGACCAGCCGGTGGTAGTGGATGTTGTGTGCCTCAGCTGAGCAGGTCCAGGAACTCCGAAGCGCTGAGTCCGGCCTGCCGCAGAACGGAGCCGAGAGTGCCCCGGACGATCTCGCGGTGCAGCGGAACGATCACGACTCTGCCGTCAGGGTGGCGGAGCTTCGCGTGGCTGCCCTTGGTCGAGCGGTGCTCGAAGCCCGCTCATTCGAGCGCCTGGACGACCTGCTTGCCGGAAACCTGAGGAAGGGCTGGGCTCACGCCGGGATGCGGATCTCGATCGGAGTCACGAGCGGGTGTTCGAAGGAAGCCGGCACCTCGTCGTCCTCGAAATACAGCTCCAACGCCTCACGGAGGTTGGCCAGCGCCTCGTCGACCGTCTCGCCCTGGCTGGCGACCTCGATCTCCAGGCAGCGGGCGACGTACCACTCGCCGTCCTTCGCGACGGCGGCGGTCAAGGTGCGAGCGGTGTCCATGTGCCGAGTGTACGGCCCGAGGAGAGCGAGGTCGGCCCTTGCGGAGGACGAGCCCGCGCACTCCAGGTCGACTGTTCATCAAGAGTGACGATCGAGGACGGAGGGCGGTAATGAGACAGCAAAGCCTGCCGACAGGCGGAGTGATCGCCTCACATCACGGAGTAGTCATGCGTGCCGCGTCCGTCGTCGTCCTCCTCGCCTTGCTCCTGCTCGCGGGATGCAGCGCCGAGCCCCCCTCGAGCACCGGGAGCCCCGCCACCACTGCGTCAGCAGCGCCGGTCACAACCAAGCCAACCCCGACCGCTCCACCCTCGGCGAGCATCGGTCAGACAGTGAGCAACCGTGGCATCACCTTGACCGTGACCGACGCCCGCGCAGTCGACTCAATCCAGATGAACGAGTCCAATTTCCGACCGGGTTCGGGCTACGAGAAGTACACGAAGACGACGCCACAGGCAGGCGGCCGATTCGTCTCCGTCACCGCGCACGTCGTCAACAACGCCAAAGTGGGCCTCGACCTCACCTGCAGCCTGCCGATCAACACCAAGCTCGTCGACTCGCAACAACGCAACTTCGACGCCATCGACGACCTCTACAAGCTCAAGGGCAACCCTGAGTGCAACGATCAGCTCCAGCCGGGCTTTGAGGCCGACATGACCTGGGTCTACCTCGTGCCGCAGAGCGCCAAGGTCATTGGCTGGGGCTTCCAGGACACCACCGACTTCTCGGGCACGGTCGACTTCACCACGGTCCGCTTCGACGCCTGATCCGAGTGGTCCCGCCCCTTCCTCGTCGTACTGGCTGAACCGCCCTGGTGGCCGCGACCGGAGCCAAGAAGGTCCTGGAGGTCCTGGAAAGACGTCGACCCCCGGAACCCATTGGTGTGGGTTTCCTGGGGGTCGATCTTGATTCGCCAACCGGATCACGTCACTGACCTCGGGAGATGCTCCTCCGATTGGACTCGAACCAATAACCGCCCGATTAACAGTCGGGTGCTCTGCCATTGAGCTACGGAGGACCGTTCATGCCGCTCCAGGTGGTGTTCCCGGCGACGAGAAGAACTCTACAACACCCCGCACCGTCGTCTCGCAACCCCCCGTTCGGCCGCTGTTCCCGCAGGTCGGAGCCCCATCCGGGTGGCGGTCGGGCAGCGCCGGCGGTCCGGGTACGGTCGCGGTCGGAGGTGAGGGGAATGGTCAGATTCCTCGTGGGTGTCGCCGTCGGGTACGTCCTCGGCACCAGAGCCGGTCACGAGCGCTACGAACAGCTCGTCCGCGCCTATCACCGGGCAGCCGACCACCCCGCGGTGCAGGGCGCCGCGGGCATCGCTCGGGCGGGCGTCGAGGGCGCGATCGACAAGGTGCGCGGGGGCCAGAACACCGGGCGCTGAGGCCCGCCCCGTCCCATGACCCCCGTCCCGGGGGCGCGGGACGGGGCGGCTCAGCGTGTACGGGCGACCGCGAAGACGCGGCGGAACGGGAACCAGGTGCTGCCGTCGGCGCTCGGCGGGTAGGCCGCGCGCAGCCGAGGAGCGAGCTCGCGGACGAACGCGTCGTAGGCGTCGTCGTCGAGGGCGTCGCGGACCGGGCGCAGGGCGGTGCCGGAGATCCAGCGCAGGACCGGGTCCTCGCCGTCGAGCCGCTGCAGGTAGGTCGTCTCCCACACGTCGACGTCGGCGCCCGTGGCGGCCAGGAGGTCGGCGTAGCCGAGCGGGTCGAGCACGGTCCCGTCGCCGCGCAGCACGATCCGGTCGCGCCAGTGCGGCAGCGAGGCGACCTCGCGGGTCAGCACGTGCGAGGGCGCGTCGAAGTTGCCGGGGACCTGCACCGCGATCCACGCACCGGGCGCGAGCGCGGCCGTCCAGCGGCGCAGCACCTCGGGGTGCTCGGGCACCCACTGCAGCACCGCGTTGGACACGAGCACCCCGGTGTCACGGGGCGGGGTCCAGTCGCGCACGTCGACCTGCGCGGCGTCGACGCCCGCGGCCCGGGCCGCGGCGACCATGTCCGGGGAGGAGTCGAACGCCTCCACCGTCGCCGTCGGCCAGCGGTCGGCCAGCAGCCCGGTCAGGTGGCCGGGGCCGCAGCCGGCGTCGACGACCCGGGACAGGCCCGGGTCGGGCTCCCCCACCCGGGCCAGCAGGTCGAGGAACGGGCGGGAGCGGTGGTCGTCGAACGCGCGGTAGAGGGCGGGGTCCCAGCTGGTGCTCACGGGTCCTCCGGCAGACGGGCTGCGATGCCCTCGGCGAGGCGGCGCGCGGCGACGGGGTCGGTGCCCGGGTCGGGTCGCACCTGGAGGACCAGTCCGTCGCGGCCGGGGACCCGGCGCTGCAGCACCCAGGCCCCTCCCCCGGGAAGCTCGCGCCGGTTGCGGGTGCGGATGGACTGGGTAACCCGTTCCTGCACCGCCTGCGGCACCTTCCCCGGGTCGGTGAGCCGGAACCGCAGCGGGCGTCCGTCGGCCAGCAGCTCGGTGCCGGGGACGATCTGCTCGGCCGAGGTCGGCGTCACGACCAGACTGACCTTGTCCCAGGTGGCCTTCGCGATCTCGTGCCAGCCCAGCCGCTCACCGCCGGGGGGCCAGATCCCCCACGAGGTGACCACGAGCATCCCGTCCGGGACCTGCGCGGTCGCGACGACGGCCTCGGAGTCGGCGAGGGCGTCGGCGACCGTGTCGGGCACCGGCTCACGCCCGAGCAACCGCGCCCAGAAGCCGGTCACGACGCGACCCCGGAGGCCTGCTCGCGCAGCTGGATCTTGTACTGCTCCAGCGGGACGAGCACCCCGAACAAGTCCATGTACTCGTCGTGGTCGGTCTCGGCGTTGGTGCGCTGCAGCTGGGACTTGAGGTCGGCGATCTCGCGCTCGACCAGGCCGAGCCGGACCCCGGCGAGCACGCCGTTGACGTAGCGGACCTCGTCGGTGTTGCGCTTGGGGAGCTCCAGGTCCTCCACGGCCAGCTCGCTGACCAGGCGTTTCACGTCGTCGCCCGCACTCTCGGCGACGACGGCGTCGAGCCAGTCCGACCCGTCCAGCCCGGCGCACACCCCGCCCGCGGCCATGATCGCCCGGTGCACCGCGGCCAGCTGCGGGTGGGTGAACCCGGCCTCGGGCAGCTCGTCGAACGCGGGGCCCACGACGCCGGGGATCTGCAGGGCCGCCTTGAGCGCCTCGCGCTGCAGGTGCAGCTGGGTGTCGTCGCGCTTGGGGGCGGGCAGCGGGGCACGACGCCGGGAGCGGCCCCCCTCCGGCGGCACCCCGGCGCTCTCGCGCACCCGGCGCACGACGACGGCGATGTCGTCCCAGCCGACCCAGCCGGCGAGCCGGCGCGCGTACTCGTCCCGCAGGTCCTCCCGCTTGATCTGCGCGACCAGCGGGACGGTCCGCTGCAGCGCGGCGACCCGGCCCTCGGCGCTGGCGAGGTCGTGGCTGCGCAGCTCGGTGCGGATGGCGAACTCGAACAGCGGCTCACGACGGGCGACGAGGTCCCGCACGGCCGCGTCGCCGTGGTTGTTGCGCAGGTCGCAGGGGTCCTGACCGTCCGGTGCGACGGCGACGAAGGTCTGCGCGGCGAAGTTCTGGTCGCCCTCGAACGCCTTCATCGCGGCGCTCTGGCCCGCCGCGTCGCCGTCGAAGGTGTAGATGACCTCCCCGCGGTCGAAGGAGTCGTCGCCGATCAGCCTGCGGATGACCGAGACGTGCTCGGTGCCGAACGCCGTGCCACAGGACGCGACCGCCGTGGTCACCCCGGCCAGGTGCATCGCCATCACGTCGGTGTAGCCCTCGACGACGACCACCTGCCGGGTCTTCGCGATCTCCCGTTTGGCCTGGTCCAGGCCGAACAGCACGTGGGTCTTGCGGTAGACCGGCGTCTCGGAGGTGTTGAGGTACTTGGCCTCGATGCCGTCGTCGTCGAACAGCCGGCGCGCGCCGAAGCCGACCACGTCGCCGCCCAGGTCTCGGATCGGCCACAGCAGGCGCCGGTGGAAGCGGTCGATGGCGCCGCGACGGCCCTCCTTGGAGATGCCCGCCTTGATCAGCTCGTCGAGCTGGTAGCCCTGGGAGAGCAGGTGCTTGGTGACGGCGTCCCAGCCGGCCGGGGCGTAGCCGCAGCCGAACTTCTCCGCGGCGGCCTCGTCGAACCCGCGGTCGGCGAGGAACTGCATCCCGGCCCGTCCGGCGGGGGTGCGCAGCTGCTCGGCGTAGAACGCCTGGGCCTTCTTGTTGATCTCCAGCAGGCGACTGCGGGTACCGCGGTCGCGCTGCACCGAGGAGCCGCCGCCCTCGTAGGTGAGCCGGACCCCGCACCGCTCGGCGAGCCGCTCGACGGCCTCGGGGAACCCGATGACCTCCATCTTCATGACGAAGTCGATGACGCTGCCGTGCTCACCGCAGCCGAAGCAGTGGAACGTGCCGTGCGAGGGGCGGACGGTGAACGACGGGGACTTCTCGTCGTGGAACGGGCACAGGCCCTTCAGCGAGCCCGCCCCGGCGCGGCGGAGGGCCACGTACTCCTCGACGATCTCCTCGACCCGCGTGCGGTTGCGGACCTCGGTGATGTCGGCGTCCCGGATCCGTCCTGCCACGACGGCCAGTCTAGGCGCCTCCGGCCCGGCGTCCCGGTCCGCCCGCCGGCGGTGCGGCGGTGTCGGTGTCCGGCCGCCCCATCGGTGCGGCGGTGTCGGTGTCCGGCTGCTCCACCGAGGCGGCGTCGCCGGTGTCCGGTTGCTCTGCCGGGGCGGCCGCGTCGGCCGTCACCGGGTGGCCGCGCAGGCCGGGCACCCGGCCCAGGCCGACGAACATGCCGACCAGCGCGATGCCGAGGCCCAGCACCGCCTGCACGGTGAGCGGCTCCCCGAGCACGGGCACGGCGACCAGCGCCGTCGTCGCCGGGACCAGGTTCAGCAGCGACGACACGAAGACCGTGGACCGCAGGCGTAGCAGCACGAACATCAGCACGAAGGCGCCCGCCGAGTTCACGACCCCCAGGAAGGCCACGGCCGCCCACCCCGACGGTGCCCGGGGCAGCCAGTCCGCCCCGAGGAACGGCCAGGCGACCAGGGTCGCGATCAGCGAGGTGGCCATCTGGACCACGACGCTGGTCACCACGGGTGTGCCGTCGTTGAACCGCTTCTGGTAGAGCGTGCCGGCCGCCAGCGACAGCATGCCCAGCACCGGGAAGACGAGGTTGCCACCGAGACCGGCACCGAGGTCGTCGGCCAGTACGACGTAGACGCCGGTGGCGCCGATCAGCAGGCCCAGGACCGGTCCGACGCCCAGGCGGGTCGCCAGCAGCAACGGGGTCAGCAGCCCGACCAGCAACGGTGCCATTCCGAGGATGAGGCTCGACAGCCCGGCGGGGACGCCCGAGGCGAGCCCGCTGTAGACGAAGCTGAACTGCCCGACCTGCAGCAGCAGCGCCGTGACCGCGAGGTGCAGCCAGGCCCGGCCCCGCGGCGGGCCCGGCCGCTGCACGGCGACGGCGACGAGCATCACGACCAGCGCGATCACGAACCGCCAGAACAGGACCGCGGGGACGTCGGTGGAGCCGGTCGCGATCTTGCCGGCGATGAAGCCGGACGCCCAGAGCGGCACGAAGAGCACGGCCAGCACCGGGACGAGCCAACGCGAGGAGGTCACGCCTTCACTTCATCGCAGTGCTAACGACCGGGGCAAGCCGGGGTGGGGGGAGCCTCACCCCACCCCGGTCCGATCAGGCCGCGACGACGACCGACGGCGGCAGCTCGGCGAGCGCGGAGTCCAGGTCCGGGTGGTTGCGCATCCCGTGCAGCACCGCCCGGACGCCCGGCACCGTCCGCGGCGCGACGCGGGCGGCGCCGATCAGCCGGACGTCCAGGCCGCGGTTGCGGGCCACGTGCCGCAGATGGTGCAGCGCCCGCGCGCCGCGCGCGGTGACCCCGGTACCGAGATCGACCAGGACGTGCCGGACCGGCGACCACCCGGCACCGGCGACGGCGAGGTGCGCGTCGACCTGGCGCAGCAGTGACGCACCTGCCGCCGCGTCCAGCTCGCCGTCGACGCGGACGTGGAGGACGTCCTCGCGGGGGCGGTCGGTGCGGACCCTGCTCCTGTTCATCGCGTTCTCCTTCCGGATCGTCGTCTCCTCCATATCTCTAGCGTATGGTTAAGATTTTCGCCATCACGTGGCCACACTCAGGTTCGCGGACGACCTGTTCCGGTACCCGAGCGTGCACCGCGGACCGCGAGGGAGGAACCGACATGGCACTGGACCGGCTCGACGACCCCGACTACCCGACCGTCGCGATGGGCCAGGCCGCGCACCTGCTGGAGGTCGAGCCCGCGTTCCTGCGCAGTCTCGACAGCGCGGGTGTGGTGAACCCGCACCGCTCCCCGGGCGGGCACCGCCGCTACTCACGCAACCAGCTGGAGCAGGCCGCGCGCCTGCGCACCCTGCTCGACGACGGGCATCCGCTGGGCTCGGCGTCCTGGATCGACCGGCTGCGCGGCGAGCTCGCCGACAGCGAGAACCGCCTCGGCGCGGCACACCGCGAGATCGAGCGCCTGCGCACGGAGCTCGCACGCCTGCGCGCCGAACTCGGCGACACGAATCCAGAGCAGCCCTTGACAACAGAAAATCTCCAGCTATAACTGGAGATATCCGGAGCGGGACTCCGGAGGACCGACATGACGAAGGACAACGAGGAGTCAGCCGGTCGGTCGTGAACCGGCACGGCTGGAAGGGAGTGGTTCGAGATGCTGCTGCGTACCGACCCGTTCCGAGCCCTGGACCGCATCGCTTCGCAGGCGTTCGAGTCCGGCGGCACCTGGTCGCGCCCGGCGGCGATGCCGATGGACGCCTGGCGTCACGGTGACGAGTTCGTCGTGGAGTTCGACCTCCCCGGCATCGACCCGGACGCCGTCGATCTCTCCGTCGAGCGCAACACCCTGACGGTCAAGGCGGAGCGGCGGCCCGCCAACGCCGGGACCGACCAGGTCGAGTGGGTCGCCTCCGAGCGGGCCTACGGCGTGTTCGCCCGCCAGCTGTTCCTGGGCGACAACCTCGACACGTCCTCCATCCACGCGTCGTACGACGCCGGGGTGCTGCGCATCCGCATCCCGGTCGCCGAGGCGGCCAAGCCGCGGACGATCGCCGTCGAGTCCGGGCACGACTCCGACCGGGCGGCGATCAACGCCTGATCTCGGTTCCGGGCCCGGCCGCGTGCCGGGCCCGGAACCGGCGTCGGACCGGCGGGGTGGCCGGTCGACGGCGCCGTCACGACGAGCACGCGTAGCCCGAGCGTGCTCCCGCCCCACCCCGGCCGTGGTGGCCCGAGGGTCTGTGAGCGTGATCACGGGACCACCGACCACCCCGACCCTGTGAACGGACCGACCCTCTCCTGGCAAGTCTCTTCACCCTGAGTGACGAACACGCGGCGTGTTGGCGTGGTTCCAGCGTTCGCATTCGCGAACATCTCCGGTGTGCGTGTTCGAGGTGTGCGGGTCGCCGGACTGCTGGCGACGATGATGGTGATGGCCGGGTGCGGATCCCCCGGATCGTTCGTGGACGTGCTGGACGCGGCGCTCGACACCGGCGTCGTGGACGTCGGCGCGATCGCCCCGGTGACGCCCGGGACCGTGGAGGGTGCGGCCGCGGGCGGCGCGTCGGCGACGCTGAAGACACTGGCGGTGAAGGGCCGGGCACCGAAGACCGGCTACACGCGCCAGCAGTTCGGGCGCACCTGGGCCGACATCGACCGGGACGGCTGCGACCAGCGCAACCAGGTCCTGGCCCGGGACATGGACCGCGAGACGTTCAAGGCGGGCACGCACGACTGCGTCGTGCTGACCGGGACGCTGCGTGACTCCTACACCGGCACCACCATCGCGTTCACCCGCGGCCAGGGCACCAGCGAGAAGGTGCAGATCGACCACGTCGTCGCGCTGTCCGACGCCTGGCAGAAGGGCGCCCAGCAGCTCGACGCGGCCACCCGGGAGAAGATCGGGAACGACCCGCTGAACCTGATCGCCGTCGACGGGCCGACCAACGGCCGCAAGGGCGACGGCGACGCCGCGACCTGGCTCCCGCCGGACAGCCGTTACCGCTGCGCCTACGTCGCGCGGCAGGTCGCGGTGAAGAAGAAGTACAAGCTGTGGGTGACCAGCGCCGAGCGCGACGCGATCGACCGGGTCCTCGGGACCTGCCCGACCCGGGCCGTGACCAGCGAGGCCGACGCGGCGAAGCCCGCGATCACCCTGCGCTGAGCCCCGCACCGACCCCGGCCACCCGGCCCCGCCGCCCCACCCGGACGGCGGGGCCGTCGGCGTCTCTGGGCTGGCCGGTGTCGGGGGCCGGCAGGTGTCAGGGCCGGCAGAGGGTGCGGTGCCAGGCGTGCGCCTGCGGGTCGGTCAGCGTCGCGACCTGGTCGATCACGACGCGCAGCCGCGAACGGTCGTCGGGGGCGGCGGCCCAGTCCTCCGCGCGGGCCGGGTCGAGAGCGTCCGGCCCCCGGTCGTACAGCGCCGCGACGAGGTCGTGCAGCAGGTCGCGCTGGCGGGACTGCATCGCCAGCCGCCTCGGGTCGCTCATCACGTAGCGGGTGGCCAGCGCCTTGAGCACCACCACCTCCGCCGCGGCGACGACCGGCACCACCAGGTCCGCACGGTGCCGGGCCAGCGGCGCGTCGCCGTAGGTGTCCAGGGTCGCGTCGGTCGCGGCGAGGGCGAACCGGCCGACCAGCTCGGAGGTCATCCGCTTCATCGCGACCAGGTCGTCGCCGGCGGCGGTGGCGGCGTCGAAGCCGCGGACCGCGCGGACCACCGGCAGCGCGTCGAGCCGGGCGGCGGCCTCGGCGCAGGCGCCCTCGTCCTCGCCGAAGCGCAGCGACGCCTCCACCGCGAGCGCCGCGCGCTCGGCCGGCGAGGACAGCACCGCCAGGTCCATCCGGCCGGCGTGCACCGCGTCCTCGACGTCGTGCACCGAGTAGGCGACGTCGTCGGCCCAGTCCATCACCTGGGCCTCCATGCTCCGCACCCCCGGCCGTGCCCCGGCCCGCACCCATTCCAGGGCCGGCAGGTCGTCGGCGTAGGCACCGAACTTGCGCTCCGCGCCGCGGCGCGGCCACGGGTACTTGGTGGCGGCGTCCAGGGTCGCCCGGGTCAGGTTGAGCCCGCCGGGGACGCGGCCGTCGCCGGAGCGGGCCTTGGGCTCCAGGCGGGTCAGGATGCGCAGGGTCTGGGCGTTGCCCTCGAACCCGCCGCACTCGGCTCCCGCGACGTCGAGCGCACGCTCGCCGTTGTGCCCGAACGGCGGGTGGCCGATGTCGTGGGCCAGCCCGGCGGCGTCGACGACGTCGGGGTCGAGGCCCAGCTCCTCGGCGATGCCGCGGCCGATCTGGGCGACCTCGAGCGAGTGCGTCAGCCGGGTCCGCGGGATCCCGCTGACCTCGGCACCCTCCCCCGGCCCGACCACCTGGGTCTTGCCCGCGAGCCGGCGCAGCGCCGCGGAGTGCAGCACCCGGGCCCGGTCGCGGGAGTAGGGGCTGCGCCGCTCGACGCGGCCGCGCTCCCCCAGCCCGGAGCCCTTCGGCGCCTCCGGATGGCGGCGCTCCGCGTCGGCGGCGGTGTATCCCGGGTCGACCGGGGCGTGCTGGAGGGTCATCCCAGCCCGCTGCTCGCGGTGTCGACCGACGCGTGGGTCAGCTCGTAGAACAACAGCGCGCCGGTCTCACGGTAGATGTAGCGCAGCTGGGTCTCCCGGGTCTGCACGATCGGGCCGCTGCGTGTCGGGGAGGTGTAGGCCTCCAGCCCGGCATCGCGCGCCATGGTGCGGGCACGGAGGCTGTGCCACGGGTCGGACACCAGCAGGGCCGAGGACCAGCCCTGCTGCCGCGCGGTCGCCGCGACCGCCTGCAGGCTGCCGAGCGTGTCCGCACCCTCGGGGACGGCCTCGACCGCCGAGGACGGCACCCCCTGCTCGACCAGCCAGTCCCGGCTGGCCTCGGCCTCGGTGTACCGGTCCCCCGTGCGACCGCCGCCGACGGTGAC
Source organism: Pseudonocardia sp. EV170527-09 (assembly GCF_008369905.1). Lineage (NCBI taxonomy): Bacteria > Bacillati > Actinomycetota > Actinomycetes > Pseudonocardiales > Pseudonocardiaceae > Pseudonocardia > Pseudonocardia sp. EV170527-09. The sequence continues at coordinate 13,423 of NZ_VRMC01000076.1, read as the reverse complement.
GATCCGCGGGGCCACGCCGTCGCGCCACAGCTGCTCGGCGTGCTTGAGCCGGTTGGCCAGGACCGCGCTGGGCTCGCCGTTGTACTGGGCCGCGCCGAGCACGACGACGGCGTCGCTGGGGCGCTGGTCGTCGTCCCGGGCGACCTGCCACACCCGCAGTGCGGTCACCCCGACCACCGCGACGAGCATGACCAGACCGCCGACGAGCAGCCGCGCGCCCCAGGTCATGCCGGTCCGCACCGGACGGCGCACGGTGCGCCGGTCCGGGCCGGGCTCCGGCGGGGCGCCGCCGAGCCCGCGCCGCGACGAGGTGCCGGTCATCCGCCGATCCGACCGGCCGAGGAGGCGAGCGCCGACGCCGAGCGCCCGGCGCGCAGCGCGACGACCTGGGCGACGATCGACACCGCGGTCTCGGCCGGGGTGCGGGCACCGAGGTCGAGACCGACCGGCCCGTGCACCGCGGCCAGGGCGTCCTCGGTGACCCCGGCGGCGAGCAGCCGCTCGCGGCGCGCGGCCTGGGTGCGCCGTGAGCCGAGCGCCCCGAGGAACCCACGGCCGTGGGCCAGGCCGTCGAGCAGGACCGCGTCGAAGGCCGGATCGTGGTCGAGCAGCACCAGCACGTCGGCCTCGGTGAAGGCGGCGACGGCGGCACGCGCGTCCTCGACGGTGGTGACGGTGCGGGCGCTCCAGCCGAGCAGACCGGCCTGGGCGTGCAGGGCCGCGCCGAGCGCCCCCTCGCCGACGACCAGCACCGTCGGGACCGGCACCAGCAGGTCGACCAGCACCGCGGTGCCGTCGACGTCGAGCCGCTCGGTGGCCGTGGCGCCCCGGCGCAGCAGCGCGCGGGTCTGCTCGGCCGCCGCGGCGGTGACCCCGCCGAGGTCACCGGTGGCCTCCTCCAGGCCGGGCCCGGTGAGGACCAGGGCCGCGCCGGTGTCCACGACCGACAGCAGCGCGGCGGGCCGCCCGTTCTCCAGCGCCTCCCCGAGCGCGGCGGCGGGATCGGCGGCCAGCGGGTGGGCGAGCAACGTCGCCCCGCCCGCACAGGCGAGCCCGGCCGCGACCGCGGAGGACTCCCCCACGTGTGCCTCGCGCACCGTCGTCACCCCGGACGCCGCCTCGACGGCGAGCGGATGCGCGGAGTCGTCGAGGGCGCCGAGGTAGAGCAGGCCGCCGACCTCGCCGTCGGTGGTGCCCGCGACCAGCTGACCGGACTCGACGGAGCCGAACCCGTGCCGGTCGAGCACCCGGACGACACCGATCCCCGAGCCGCCGATCCCCGACCCGCCGGTCACCGCCCATCGGCGCAGGGCCGCGCCCAGGTCACGACGGGGGTCGGCCGGGGGCCGTGCCGCGGAGGAGGTCGCCGAGGTGCTCACGGTCGCCAGGGTAGCGACGGGGCCTGACGGTGAGCTGAGAACGGGCGGGACGTGGCCACGGCAGGACAGTCCGCCGCGCCGGTGCGTCGGACACCGGTACCGCCGTTCGGGCCATGGGAGAGTGATCAACGCGACGGCGGCGTGCCGGAACCGTACGATTCCGGCACGCGTTGAACGCCACGTACACCCATCAGACCGCGAGTCAGGAGTCATGGACCCCACCTGCAGTCCGCGCGCCGACCGTCCCCGTGACGGCCGGCGACCCCGCATCGTCCTCGTCCCCGCCCCCGCCGTGCACCTCCCGGCCGGGCCCGAGACCCGGGCGGTGACAGCCCGGTGATCGGAACGATCCTCGGCATCCTCCTGGGCATTCTGGTGGTCCTCGTGATCACTGCCCTCACCGGCTACTTCGTGGCCCAGGAGTTCGGCTACATGGCCGTGGACCGCTCCCGCCTCAAGGCCCGTGCGGCCGAGGGCGACACCGGAGCGTCCCGCGCCCTCGACATCACCCGTCGTACGTCGTTCATGCTGTCGGGCGCCCAGCTCGGCATCACCGTCACCGGTCTGCTGGTCGGTTACGTCGCCGAACCGCTGATCGGCAACGGCATCGCCGAGCTGCTCGGCCTCGTCGACGTGCCCCAGGGGGTCGGCCTGGCGATCGGCATCACGATCGCACTGCTGTTCGCCACCGTCGTCCAGATGGTGTTCGGCGAGCTGTTCCCGAAGAACCTCGCCATCGCCCGGCCGGAGCCGGTCGCGCGGTGGCTGGCGCTGTCCACCAAGACCTACCTGGCGCTGTTCGGGTGGCTCATCCGGATCTTCGACGCGGCCTCCAACCTGCTGCTGCGCGCGCTGCGGATCGAGCCGGTGCACGACGTGGAGCACTCGGCGACCCCCCGCGACCTCGAGGCGATCATCGACGACTCGAAGGACTCGGGTGACCTCAACCCGGAGCTCGCGGTGCTGCTGGACCGCGCCGTCGACTTCGGCGACCGCACCGCGCGGGCCGCGATGATCCCGCGGCCGCGGGTGTCGTGGGTCCGCGCCGACGCGACCGTCGAGAGCCTGGTCGGCCAGATGGCCGTCCAGCACTCGCGCTACCCGGTGCTCGGGCCACCCGCCGAGGCGACGGACTCGGAGAACGCCGAGAACGCCCTGGAGCTGGTGGGCGTGGTCTGCCTGAAGGACGTGCTGGCTCTCGCCGACCGCGACGACCGCCCGTTCGACGAGGTGCTGGTCTCCGACCTCATGCGGGCCCCGGTGCTGGTGCCCTCGTCGCTGCCGCTGCCCCAGGTGCTGGCCCAGCTGCGCGCCGACGACGAGGAGCTGGCGTGCGTGCTCGACGAGTACGGCAGCCTGGCCGGCGTCATCACCGTCGAGGACGTCGCCGAGGAGCTCGTCGGCGAGATCACCGACGAGCACGACCAGGCCGGGACGGACCAGGCACTGCGGTCCGACGACGGCTGGGTCGTCCCGGGTGACCGGCACGTCGACGAGGTCGGCAGGCTGATCGAGGCCGAGCTGCCCGAGGGCGACTACCAGACCGTCGGCGGTCTGGTGATGGCCGAGCTGCAGCGGCTGCCGGTCGTCGGGGACGCGGTCGTCGTGACGATCGCGGCGGAGGGCCCGGACGACGAGGACCGCGCACTGCGCCTGGTGGTGCAGGAGGTCGACCGGCGGGTCCCGTCGGCGGTCGCCCTGGAGTGGACCGAACCGGTGGCCGCCGGTTCCGAGCAGGACGGCGACGACCGGGAGGTACGGGCATGAGTGTCTTCGAGATCGTGGTGTCGATCCTGCTCGTCGCGGCGAGCGCGTTCTTCGTGGCCGTCGAGTTCGCGCTCGTCGCCGCCCGGAACTACCGCCTGGAGGAGGCCGCGCAGACGTCGGTCTCGGCGCGGGCGGCGTTGCGCAGCGCCAAGGACATCTCGCTGCTGCTGGCGGGGTCCCAGCTGGGGATCACGCTGTGTGTGCTGGGGCTCGGTGCGATCACCAAGCCGGCGGTGGACTACGCGCTGCGCCCGCTCCTGGAGGGCTGGGGCGTCCCCGGCGGGGTCGCGGGTGTGGCGTCGTTCGTCATCTCGCTGATCGTCGTGACGTTCCTGCACCTGGTCGTCGGGGAGATGGCGCCGAAGTCCTGGGCGATCTCGCACCCGGAGAAGTCGGCGATCATGCTGGCGCTCCCGATGCGCGGGTTCATGATCGTCGCGCGACCGCTGCTGCTCCTGCTCAACGGCGCGGCCAACCGCTGCCTGCGCTGGTGCGGCGTCGAGCCCGTCGACGAGATGGCCTCGGGCCGCAACGCGGACGACCTGCGTCAGCTGGTCGACCACTCGGCGAAGACCGGCACCCTCGACCAGGGTCGCCGTGACCAGCTGGTCACGGCCCTGGAGCTGGAGCGGACCCCCCTGGGCGAGCTCGCGCGCGAGCCCTCCGGGGTCGCCGCGGACGACGACGTCGCCGCCGTCCAGGCGACCTGTCGCCGGACCGGCCACCTCCGGCTGGTCGTCCGTGACGGCGACACCCCGATCGGGTACGTGCACGTCCGCGACACCCTGACGCGGGCGCCGGAGACCCGGGCCCGGGACCTGATGCGCCCGCTGCTGACCCTGCCGGCGGAGACGCAGTACCACACCGCGGTGAACACGATGCGCGAGCAGCGTGCGCACCTGGCGCTGGTGGAGTCCGACGACCACCCGGTCGGCATCGTCACCCTGTCCGACCTGGTGGAACGCCTGCTGCCGGAGCCGGTGTAGGAGCACTCACCGGACCGGGTGCCCGAGCTGCGCCCGGTCCGGGACGGCCCTACCCTGGGTCGCCTCCCGATCACCCACGGAGGTTGTGATGACCGCTCCGACGCTGCGCCCCGCCGATCTCGACGAGGCGGCGCTGGCCAGGCTGAGGCAGCTCGAGGACCGCATCGGCGGCCCGCTCGTGGCCTACCGACCCGAGTCGCCCTACGCCACGCTGTCCGCCGAGGAGCTGGAGGAGGTGCGCCGCACCGAGGCCGAGCTGGGCGTGCAGCTGCTGGCCTACCGGCGCTGACCCCCTCGACGACGAACGCCCCCGCCCGGGATCCGGGCGGGGGCGTTCGTGGTGCAGCGTCGTCTCAGCAGCCGAGCAAGCGCGTCGCCAGGTAGGTCTCGACCTGGTCGAGGGCGACCCGTTCCTGCGCCATGGAGTCGCGCTCGCGGATCGTCACCGCCTGGTCGGTGAGGGTGTCGAAGTCGACCGTGATGCAGAACGGGGTGCCGATCTCGTCCTGGCGGCGGTACCGGCGGCCGATGGCGCCGGCGTCGTCGAAGTCGACGTTCCAGTTCTTCCGCAGCTGCGCGGCCAGGTCCTTCGCCTTCGGCGACAGGTCGGCGTTGCGCGACAGCGGCAGCACCGCGGCCTTGACCGGTGCGAGCCGCCGGTCGAGCTTCAGCACGACGCGCTTGTCCACACCGCCCTTGGCGTTGGGCGCCTCGTCCTCGGTGTAGGCCTCGATCAGGAACGCCATCATCGACCGGCCGACACCGGCGGCGGGCTCGATCACGTACGGCTTGTAGCGCGTGTCGGAGGCCTGGTCGTAGAACGACAGGTCGACGCCCGAGTGGTTCGAGTGCGCCGTCAGGTCGAAGTCGGTGCGGTTCGCGATGCCCTCGAGCTCGCCCCACTCCTGGCCGGTGAAGTTGAACCGGTACTCGATGTCGACGGTGCGCTTCGAGTAGTGGGAGAGCTTCTCCTTGGCGTGCTCGTAGTGCCGGAGGTTCTCCGAGGAGATGCCCAGGTCGGTGTACCAGCGGGTGCGCTCGTCGATCCAGTACTGGTGGATCTCCTCGTCGCTGCCGGGCTCGACGAAGTACTCCATCTCCATCTGCTCGAACTCGCGTGTGCGGAAGATGAAGTTGCCCGGGGTGATCTCGTTGCGGAAGCTCTTGCCGATCTGGCCGATGCCGAACGGCGGCTTCTTGCGCGAGGTCGTCTGCACGTTCAGGAAGTTCACGAAGATGCCCTGCGCGGTCTCCGGGCGCAGGTAGTGCAGCCCCTCCTCGGACTCCACCGGGCCGAGGAAGGTCTTGAGCATCATGTTGAACTCGCGGGGCGCGGTGAACCGGCCGCGGGTGCCGCAGTTCGGGCAGGGGACCTCGGAGAGGTCGTTCTGGTCGGCCTGCTCCGGGTCCCGGCCCTTGCGCTCGGCGAACTCCTCGGCGAGCTGGTCGGCGCGGTAGCGCTTGTGGCAGGACTCGCACTCGACCAGCGGGTCGGAGAAGGTGCCGACGTGACCGGAGGCGACCCAGGTCTGGCGCGGGAGGATGACCGAGGAGTCCAGGCCGACGACGTCGTCGCGGCCGGTCACCATGCTCTTCCACCACTGGCGCTTGATGTTGTCCTTCAGCTCGACGCCGAGGGGCCCGTAGTCCCACGCCGACCGGGTACCGCCGTAGATCTCACCGGAGGCGAAGACGAATCCGCGCCGCTTGGTCAGCGCGACGATGGTCTCGATCTTGGCTGAGGTGGGCTTGCTGGCCACTGGCGGCGCTCCAGAGAAGGTGGTTCGGAGGTCCCCGGATACGGGGCATCCCAGATTACCGACCCGCCATGTATCCCCACTCCCTGCCCCTGTCCCCGACCCCGCCGCGGTGGCTCCGCCCGACCGACCTCGCACAGGTTCCTGCGACCTCGCAGACCCTGCAGAGGCTGCGAGGTCGCAGAACGGTCTGCGAGGTCCGGCGCTCACGCGGCACGGTCGAGGGCGCGGCGCAGGCGGGCGACGGTCGGGGCGAACGACGCCGCGCTGCGCAGGTCGGCCCACACCCAGCGCACCACCGCGACGCCCTCCGCCCGGATCGCGTCCTCCCGCAGCTTCTCCCGCCACAGGACCTCCTCGATGTCGCCGCTGGGGGCGAGCCGCCGGCCGTACTTGATGCGCCCGTCGAACTCCCCCGCCACCCGGGCCTGCTCCCACCAGAAGTCGACCCGGCCGAGGAACCGTCCCGCCGGATCCCGCAGCTCCTGCTGGGTGGCCGGTGCGGGCAGGCCGCAGGAGTGGAGGAGGAGCCTGCTGCGGGTCTCCCCCGGGCCGTCCGCGCCGCCGTCGGCCGCGGCGAGCACCCGGCGTGCGGCCGGGGTGCCGGGACGCCGCACCGACCGGGCCACGGCGACGGCGAGCTCGTCGGCGGTGACGGCTCCGGCGTGGAGCGCGGCGTCGGTGACCGCGACCGCCACGACGAAGGGCAGGGAGCGGGCCAGGTCGACGACCGTACGCGCGACCGTCGTCACCGGGACGCCGTCGACGACGGTGATCTCGTCCGCGGCGAGCGTCGCCGCGTGGAACCGCGCCGACGGCGCCGTCCGCGCACCGCTGCGCCGGTTCCTGGTCACCTCCACCCGGTCGAGCGGGACCCGCCACAGCCCGATCCCGTGCATCGCGGCCGCCGAGACGTGGCTGAACACCGCGTCCGGGGAGAGGGTGCGGACCGCCGCACGCACCGTCTGCCGGTGTCGTTCCACCGGTCCGAGGTCCCCGGCTCCGACGTAGGCGCCCCGGCGCAGCCGGACGAGCCGGCCCGAGACCCGGAGCCTGCGGAGCTCGTCGTCGCCCACGCCCGCCGCGACCAGGTCCCGGCGCAGCACCGGGGCGGGCGTTCCGGGCGCCGGTCGCGGGTCGCGGTCCATGTCCCCACCGTCGCCGTGCACCGGGAGCGGGGGAAGCCCGTCACCCGTCCGGCTGTGGACGGTCCCGGCTCACGCCGGGCGTCGAGCGCGCGCTGTGGACAACCCGGCCCCGCCGCACCTCGCACACGTTCCTGCGACCTCGCACGGTGTGCAACGGCTGCGAGGTCGCAGGACGGTGTGCGAGGTCGGGGGTCAGCTCAACAGGCTGGGGTGGTGGACGGGTGCGGTGCCGGGGGCCACCGTCACCAGGGACTCATAGGTCGCCTCGGTGGTCGTGTCGGCCTCCGCCAACAGGGGGTGGACGTGCTCGCGGACCTCGAACGGCCCCAGGGCACGCCGGTAGGTGTCGACGGAGTCGAAGCGGACGGTCAGGACCCACTGCCCGGCGTCCTCGATCGCCCGGCCCGCCTCACCCCCGCGGAAGCCCGGCCGGACGGCCAGGAGTTCCAGGGCGCGGGCCACGCGCGTGGTGAACGCGGCCTCCTCGGAGGGAGACACGCGGAAGCGGCAGACCAGCAGCACGGCGCGACGATAACGAACACGCCTACCATGTCGAGTGCGGCCTGTACGGCACAGCAGCGCCGGAGGGTGTGGCCGCCGCCCCCGGGGGAACGGACGGGTCCACCACATGTCTGCCGCAGCCCAGACCACGCACGCACCGGGAGCCGGCCCGGGCGCGGACGACGACCATCACCCCGCGCCCGAGCCGGGCCCGACCCGCGACCCGCGCACCCTGGCCGCCGCGGGCGACCTGCTGCGGGCACTCGCCGCACCGGTCCGGATCGCCATCGTGCTGCAGCTGCTGGAACACTCGCGGTGCGTCCACGACCTGGTGGACGCGCTCGGGGTCACCCAGCCCCTGATCAGCCAGCACCTGCGGGTCCTCAAGGCCGCCGGGGTGGTCGAGGGCGAGCGGAAGGGCCGCGAGGTGCTGTACTCGCTGGTGGACGACCACCTGGCGCACATCGTGGTGGACGCCGTCGCCCACGTCGAGGAGGACACGTGACGGAGACGACCGGCCGGACGACCGCGGCGGCGGTCACCGAGCGGTCCACCGCCGGGCCGCGCGGCATCCGCGCCACCCGGCAGCGGGCCGCCGTCACCGCGCTGCTGGACCGGCTGGACGACTTCCGGTCCGCCCAGGAGATCCACGAGGAGCTGCGGCGCGCCGGCGAGGGCATCGGCCTGACCACGGTCTACCGGACCCTGCAGACCCTCGCCGACGGCGGCGAGGTCGACGTGCTGCGGGTCGCGTCCGGTGAAGCCGTCTATCGGCGCTGCGAGACCGAGCACCACCACCATCACCTCGTGTGCCGCCGGTGCGGCGCCGCGGTCGAGATCGAGGGTCCGGCGGTGGAGTCCTGGACCGAGTCGGTCGCCCAGAAGCACGGCTTCACCGAGGTGTCGCACACCCTCGAGATCTTCGGCCTCTGCGGCCGCTGCTCGGCGGGCTGAGACCCCGGCTCAGTCCCGGCCCCGGCCTCAGTCCCCGCAGCCGGGGACGGCGGGCAGCTCCCGGTCGCGGGCGAACGGGTCCGCCGGGCGCGGGTCCGGGCTCGGTGCCCACCGGCCGTCGACGAGCGCGTAGGTCCAGGCCGGGCCGCGCCGTGCCAGATCGGTCAGCGCGTCGACCAGCCGGTCGACGTCGGAGGAGCCGGTGCGCAGGCCCAGCGACGCGCGCACCGCGTCGCGGCCGCCGGTGAGCCGCGCCAGCAGCGGGTGGGCGCAGAACCGGCCGTCGCGGACGCCGATGCCGTACTCGGCCGACAGCGCCGCGGCGACCAGCCCGGCGGGCAGCTCGCCCAGGGTGAACGAGACGGTCGCGGTGCGGTCGCCCACGTCGTCGAAGCAGGACAGGGTCCGCAGCCCGGGGACCGTCGCCAGGCCGGCGTGCAGACGGTCGGCGAGCTCGCGCTCGTGAGCGGGCACGATGTCGTCGATCAACGGGTCCAGGCTCCGGCAGGCCGCTCCGAGCGCGGCGGCACCGAGCACGTTCGGGGTGCCGCCCTCGTGCCGCTGCGGCGACGGCAGCCACTCCGTGACGGTGCCGCCGCCCGGGCCGTCGGCGACGGACACGGAGCGGACCGCTCCCCCGCCCGCGACGTGCGGGTCGGCGGCGTCGAGCCAGTCCCGGCGACCGACGAGGACCCCGGCGCCGTAGGGCGCGTAGAGCTTGTGCCCGGACAGTGCGACGTAGTCCGCGTCCCACCCGGCCAGGTCGACGCGCCGGTGCGGGGCGAGCTGGGCGGCGTCGACGCACAGCCGGGCACCCGCGGCGTGCGCGATCCGCGCGATCTCGGCGACTGGGAGGAGCTCGCCGGTCACGTTGGACGCCCCGGTGACCGCGACCAGCGCGGCGTCGGGACGGGCGGCGAGCTCGGCCCGCAACGTATCGAGCGTCGCGGCCAGGGTGGCGGCGGCGGGCACGACGCGGTGCTCGCGGTCGCGCCAGGCCAGCAGCGTCGCGTGGTGCTCCAGGTCCAGGGTCACCACCGGGCCGGGGACGGCGCGGGCGAGCAGGCCGAGCGCGTCGGTGGTGTTGCGGGTGAACACCACGACGTCGTCGGCGCGGGCCCGGACGAACCGGGCGACGTCGGCGCGGGCGTTCTCCACGAGCGCGGTGCAGACCTTCGAGGTCCAGCCCGCGCCGCGGTGCACGCTGCCGTGGTACGGCAGCACCTCGGCGACGTGCGCGGCGACCGGCTCCAGCGCCGGCGCCGATGCGGCGGAGTCGAGGTCGCAGTAGCGGGCCCACCGGCCGTCGACGAGCGGGACCGTGAGGTCCGCACCGACGACGCGGGGCAGCGCGTGCTGGACGGGACGTGGCAGGGCGAGGGTCATGATCGGGCCTCCGGCCGATCTCGGGGACCCGGCGTGGCGCACGGATCCGCGCTTGCCGACTGCGGGTGTCGCGTCGGCCCGGTCATCACCCGGGGCACCCCACCGCGGAGGAGGGTTGCCGTCCAGCGAGCCGGGGCTTCGCGCTGGCACTCGTGACCTTCGGCGACGAAGCTAGCAGACCGTCTCAGATGGAGACACGTGAGCATCGCCACCCCGGATAGCGTCTGACCGATGACGGACACGCACCCCGCGCCCACCACGGTCCGGCGGATCGACGTCCCGGAGTCCGGCGAGCTGGCCCAGCTCGCCGCGGTCTTCGAGGACCTGCAGTACGTGCTGCGCTGCTGCGAGCACCTGGTCACCGCCCTGGGCGGGCCCGAGTCCGGCCCGGTGCGGGTGGACGCCGACCCGGCGCTGGTCGAGGCCCTGTGGACCGGCGCCCTGATCGGCTACGTGCGGTGCTTCTCCGGCCGGACGAAGACGCTGACCACCGACGACCTGACGTCGCTGGAGCTCGACGGGGACGTCAGCGGGTTCCACGACATGGTGTTCAAGCTCCGCGACCACTACGCCTCGCGGCACGTGAACCCGCGCGAGTCGTACTCGATCGGCGTGGCCCAGTCCAACGACGGGACGCCCCGGGGCGTCGCCGTCGTCTCCACCCCGCGCCCGCTCGTCGACGAGACGACGGTCAGGCTGCTCGGCCGGGTCGCCTACAGCCTGTCCGGCCTGGTGGACGCCCGGATGAAGAAGTCCCAGAACGACGTGCTCGGCGTCGCGCACGGGATGACCGCGGGCCAGCTCGCGGGGCTGCCGCTGGTGCACCTCGACGACAGCGGCGAGGCGGTCCCGGAGGACGCGGTGACCCGGGACGGCGCCCGGGACGGCGCCGCGGACGGCCCGGGGAACTGATCCCCGCCGGATGCATCATCCGGCGCACAGCGGCTACCCGGTCGGGACACATCCCGACGAGAGGTGACCTGATGACCACCCGCACGACGACGTCCGACGCCGTCCGCACCGCCCTGCACGGCCTCGAGTTCCCCGCCGGCAAGGACGACCTGGCGTGGACCGCCGAGCGCAACGAGGCCGACGCCGCGACGGTCGAGGCCCTGCGGGCGGTGCCGGCCGAGGAGCACTACTCCTCGATCGCCGACGTGGTGGCCGCCGTGGACCTGGCCGACGACGACCCGGCGCGCCAGACCGCGGGCGACACCGTGGACGAGTCGGCCGAGGAGACCGAGCAGCTGCGCGCGCAGCGGCGCACCGAGCACACCCGTCCCGGGCTGTCGGAGTCCACGAAGGACGTGGACCCGGTCAACCCGATCGCCGAGGAGCTCGGCACCAACCGCAAGAAGTGACCCGTGCGGCCGGGGCGGGCACCGCCCCGGCCGACCGGTCAGCCGCCGACGAGCTCGGCCCGCATGCTCGACGCGGAGGACACGACGAGCATGAGCAGCGTCCCCATCGGACCCTCGCCCAGCCCGGCCGCGGGGAAGGCGTAGCGCAGCGTCACGTCCCAGCCGCGCTCGCCGCGCACCACCCGGGGGGTGCCGAACAGGCCCTCCCCCACCCCGAGCCCGACCCGTCGCGGCACGTCGTGCTCCGGGTCGGCGGAGTCCGGCAGGTCCCACGCCACGACGCAGGTCAGGTTGAGGACGGGCAGCCCCTCCTCCAGCTCCGTCCCCTGCACCACGCACAGCACGCCGCCGTGGGCGAAGGTCAGCGCGCCGTCGTCGTCGGCGGTGACGTCGTGGAACCGCTCCAGCGCACCCTTCGCGGTGGCGAGCATCCCGGTGATCACATCGGTGGTCACGATGTCACCCCCGTCGCGGCGTCTCCCGTCGCGGCGTCCACGGCCCCGCCGAAACGCCGGTCCCGGCGTGCGTAGATCTCGATCGCCTGCCAGATGTGGCGCCGGTCGAAGTCGGGGAACAGCGTGTCCAGGAAGACCATCTCGGCGTAGGCGCTCTGCCAGAGCAGGAAGTTCGAGGTCCGTTGCTCCCCCGAGGAGCGCACGAACAGGTCGACGTCGGGCATGTCCGGCTCGTCGAGGTGGCGGGCCAGCATCCGCTCGTCGATCTTGTCGGGGTTGATCCGGCCCTCGGCGGCGAGCCGGGCGATCTGGCGCACCGAGTCGACGATCTCGGCCCGGCCGCCGTAGTTGACGCACATGGTCAGGTTCAGCACGTCGTTGCCGCGGGTGCGCTCCTCGGCGATCTCCAGCTCCTTGATCACCGAGCGCCACAGCCGCGGGCGGCGGCCCGCCCAGCGGACCCGGACCCCCATCGCGTCCATCTCGTCGACCCGGCGGCGGATGACGTCGCGGTTGAAGCCCATCAGGAACCGGACCTCGTCGGGGCTGCGCCGCCAGTTCTCGGTGGAGAACGCGTACGCCGACAGCCAGCGCACACCGAGGTCGATGCAGCCGCGGGCGACGTCCATCAGCGACGCCTCGCCCCGCTTGTGCCCCTCCGTGCGGGGCAGACCACGGGCGTTGGCCCAGCGGCCGTTGCCGTCCATGACGAGGGCGACGTGGCCCGGCACCAGCTCCGGCGGGATCGCCGGGGGCCGGGCACCGGACGGATGCGGTGCGGGAGGCTGGAACGGCACGTCACCGACCCTACGTCGGGGCCGATGGCCGGGCTCGGCCGCGGTGGTCGGGCTCAGTCGCGCTGGTCGGGCTGGGGCCAGGCCGGCACGGCCGGGTCCTCCAGCCGCTCGATGGTCTCGCGCAGCCGGCGCATCCCGCGGTGCCCGTGGACCCGGTCGACCTCCGACAGTGGTTCGGACTCGTCGGGCCGGATCACCGGCAGCATCGGGATGGCCGGCCAGGCGCCGTCCTCGGTGCGGGCCCGGACCTGACGCATCGCGCGGGTCGGCCCGTCCTGCGGGGACTCCGGCATGACCTCGGTGCGGGCCGGGAGCTGCTGGGTGGGCGGCACCGGGATCCGATGCGTGGCGGCCGGGAGACGATGGGTGCGAGCGGTGTGGTCGTCGTCCGGCGGCGGTGTGTGGGGTCGGTTCACGACTGCCTCTCCGACGGGGCTGGGGTCCCCTCGATCACAGGAGGATAACGAGACCACGCAACCGGTTGCCTGTCCTGAGCGACGTTCACCCGGTGGAGTCGGCGGAAGCGCCGTGCGCCGCGACCGACGGCACCGCGGCGGGCGGCGCACCGGGAACGTCAACCGCTCGACGAAGCATACGGGCCGCTCACGGCACCCCGATCGGGACACCGGGCAGAGCGAACTAGGTGTGATGTCCAGGGAGGTTGTCCCGTCCGGGGGCGGTGAGTCTGGCTGACAGACGAAGGCCTCCGGTTGTGAAGTGGAGCTGTCTAGGAACCGCTTCACCCACCGGAGGCCTTCGTGTCCCACGCTAACGCCGCTCTGACCCCGCGCGCCCGGCTGCGGCTCGCTCAACTCGTCGTCGAGCACGGCTGGACCCACACCGCGGCCGCGACAATGTTCATGGTCTCCGCGCGGACCGCCAAGAAGTGGTCCGACCGCTACCGGGCCGAGGGGCCGGCGGGGATGGCCGAC
>NZ_VRMC01000589.1:0-249 GCF_008369905.1 Pseudonocardia sp. EV170527-09 | reverse complement strand
GTACGGACGTTTGCGGTCCATGCCGAAGTTCGTTGAGCGGTGACGGGCGAACTCGTCAAGCTCAGTAAAGGAATCTTCATCGAGTAGCCGTAAGATGCGTTCCCGGGCGGTCATCTTTCCGGTGGCATGTTGCTTTTCGATGGCCGAGGGGGATGCGGCATTGACGGCCTCGTCGATCCTCCGACCGAGGTCGGCGATCTTCCCGGCCGTGGTGTGGATGTCGATCTCCATATGCTGAGACTATCCGTC
>NZ_VRMC01000588.1:0-249 GCF_008369905.1 Pseudonocardia sp. EV170527-09 | reverse complement strand
GCGCGTTCGTGGCCGGCGCCCGGGTGACGATCGGCCCGGTGCCCGACCGCCGCGACGGGGGCCCGCGTCGCCTGGGCTGACCTCGCCACCGAGGACACCGTCGCACCCCGTGATCGCGGGTGGCACCCCGCGCGAGCGGTGCCACACGACGTCCCGGGGTGCCACGGCGGGGTACCCCCGGTGCGGCGCCACGCCACGGTGCCGGAGCGCCCCGGCGAGGGCGCGCCGGGCAGCGTCGGGCTCAGGTGC
>NZ_VRMC01000587.1:0-249 GCF_008369905.1 Pseudonocardia sp. EV170527-09 | reverse complement strand
TCGCATCCAGGTGCTCGGCGAACGCCCCGGCTGGCCCGCGGTGCTCGGCGCAGCCGTGGTGGTCGGCGGCGTGGTCCTGATTGGGTTGTCCGGTTCGACGCCGACGCCGGCGAAACGTCCATCCCGGCTCGGTGCGGGGGTGCTCTACGGCGTACTGACCGGATTCACCATCGCCGCGTACACGCTCTGGGACGCGCACTCGGTGACCAGCGCCGGTCTCGCGGTGTTCCCGATTTCGCTGATGTGGGG
>NZ_VRMC01000586.1:0-249 GCF_008369905.1 Pseudonocardia sp. EV170527-09 | reverse complement strand
ATACATAAAAGATAGTCTTTTATTTGTTTTGGAATTCACATTTTTTCAATTACATTATAAGTCAGTGAGCACTTTACACAATGCCGAGACATAACGTGAAATAAAAGGTACTGCGCTACTGCTAGTTCAAAAAGAATATAGAAAGGTACTGAAGTTGTTGTACCATATCATAATAATTACTGTGGACCAGGCCGACTGGTTATAATGTTTCAGAAACACACATGAGGTAGTGTGCCACCAAGCTGAGGC
>NZ_VRMC01000585.1:0-250 GCF_008369905.1 Pseudonocardia sp. EV170527-09 | reverse complement strand
GTGGAACGATTTCGGCTACCTGGGCGATGGTGCATTTGGCCGCCATCGCCATGATGGGTCCGAAGTTGCGAGCGACCTTGCGATAGACAAGATTACCCCATCTGTCGGCAGCCTGGGCCCGGATTAACGCGAAGTCTGCATGGATGGGATATTCCAGCACATAATTGCGCCCATCGATTTCCCGGATTTCCTTGCCGTCCGCCAGCATCGTTCCGTAGCCAGTGGGCGCCATTTATACGCCCACTGGCTA
>NZ_VRMC01000075.1:0-27490 GCF_008369905.1 Pseudonocardia sp. EV170527-09 | reverse complement strand
ACCCCCGCCGAAGTGTTCGAAGAGCAGCTACGCTCAGCCTGACAACCCGGTGTTGCAACGATCGGTTGAACCCAGGCTGTTGCCGGAACGTTGAGAGCGGACTACGACAACGATTCCGGATCGGCCCTGTGTGACCGTCGTGTTGCGTAACACGGGGCAATACTCCCGTCGTCCGAACGACACGATTCGGTAATGCGACGGGTCGACCGTGGGTCCGTTCCCCGACCACCCACGAGGAGGCCCCATGACCGCGATGATCCGACGCGAGGACCGGCGTCCCCCGCCCGCCGAGCTGGACGGTGAGCACCGGACGGTCGTCGTCGTCGGCGGCGGGCAGGCGGGTCTGTCGATGAGCCGGTGCCTGGACGTGCGCGGCATCGACCACCTCGTGCTCGAACGCGACGTCGTCGCCTCGTCCTGGAAGCGGCATCGCTGGGACACGTTCAGCCTGGTCACGCCGAACTGGCAGTGCGACCTGCCGGACTTCCCCTACGCCGGGCCGGACCCGCACGGGTTCATGGTCCGCAGCGAGTTCGTCGACTACCTGGAGGCCTACCGGGCGTTCGTCGACCCGCCGCTGATCGAGGGCGTCGAGGTGAGACGCGTGCACCAGGACGAGCGGGGGACCTTCGTCGTCGAGACCTCCGCCGGGACGTGCACCGCGGACCAGGTCGTCGTCGCCACCGGCGGGTACCACACGCCGCTCACCCCGCCGCTGTCCGAGCCGCTGCCGGCCGACATCACGCAGATCGGGTCCCAGGACTACCGCAACCCCGGCCAGCTGCCGCCGGGGGAGGTGCTGGTGGTCGGGTCCGGGCAGTCCGGCGCCCAGATCGCCGAGGACCTGCACCTGGCGGGGCGGACGGTGCACCTCGTCGTCGGGCACGCACCGCGGGTGGCCCGCTTCTACCGGGGCCGCGACGTGACCGACTGGCTCGACGAGATGGGCTACTACCGGATGCCGGTCACCCGGCACCCGCGTCGCGAGGCCGTGCGCGCGCAGGCCAACCACTACGTGACCGGTCGCGACGGCGGTCGTGACATCGACCTGCGCCGCTTCGCCACCGAGGGCATGCGGCTCTACGGCGCGCTCACCGACCACGCCGCGGGGCGGCTCACCTTCGCTCCCGACCTGGAGTCCTCGCTTGACCACGCCGACGAGGTCAGCGAGTCCATCAAGGACACCATCGACGGCTGGATCGCCGACAAGGGGATCGACGCCCCGGTCGAGGAGCGCTACACCCCGGTGTGGCGCCCGGAGCGCGAGGTCACCGAGCTGGCGCTGGCCGACGCCGGGATCACCTCGGTGGTCTGGTGCATCGGGTTCCGGCAGGACTTCTCCTGGGTCGACCTGGGAGTGTTCACCGGCCGCGGCTCGCCGGTGCACAGCCGCGGCGTGACGGGCGTCCCCGGGCTGTTCTTCCTCGGTCTGCCCTGGCAGTGGACCTGGGGGTCCGGGCGGTTCTCCGGGGTGGGCGCCGACGCGGCGTTCCTCGCCGAGCGGATCCGCTCCCAGCGCGGCCTGACCTCGACCGGCGGCCGCGGCGACGTCTGCAACGTCCTGGCCCTGGGGTCCTGAGTGGATGGTTCCGTCGACCCCGACGACCCGGCCGACCTGGGCGGGACGACGGGCTGGGGCCGGGTCGTCGCCCCGGGCGACGTCGAGCCCGAGCCGCCGTTCGCCCGGGCATGGGAGGGGCGGGCGTTCGCACTGACCGCGCTGACCATGGGCCGGATCTCCGGACGCAACCTGGACGCGTTCCGGCACGCGCTGTCCCGGTTGGACCGCACCCGCTACCTCGACGACGGCTACTACGGCCGCTGGCTGCACGCCGCCGAGCTGATGCTGGTCGACTCGGGCGTGCTGGCGTCCGGCGCGGTGGAGGCCCGTGCCCGGCGCACCCGCGGCGAGGACGTGCCCGAGCCGGCCGACCCGCCCCTGGCGAAGCCCGACTACACACCCACCGCGCCCGGGTCGCTGCGCACCGTCGACGCCGCGCCGCACTTCGCCCCCGGCGACCCGGTCCGCGCCCGCCGCGAGCCCCCGGACGTCGCGCCGCCCGCGCCGTCGGCGGGTCCGGTCGGGCGGGGACCGTGCAAGCTGCCCCGCTACCTGCGCGGAGCGCCCGGTGCCGTGACCGCGGTCCGGCCCGCGCACGTGCTGCCCGACACCCACGCGGTGTTCGCCGGGGAGCACCCCCAGCACGTGTACACCGTGGCCTTCACCGCCCCCGACGTGTGGGGCCCCGGCGCGGAGCCGGACGTGATCGTGCACGCCGACCTGTTCGAGTCCTACCTGGAGCCACGATGACCGACGACGATCCCGGTCCCGCGCTGCGCACCGCGGCGCTGGAGGAGCTGCTGGTCGAACGGGGGCTGGTGGACCCGGCCGTCGTCGACGGGTTCGTGCGCACCTACGAACGCGACGTCGGCCCCCTGAACGGGGCGACGGTCGTCGCCCGCGCCTGGACCGACCCCGAGTACCGGGAATGGCTGCTGCGCGCCGGGACGGCGGCGATCGCCGCGCTCGGGTTCAGCGGGCCGCAGGGCGAGCACATGGTGGTGCTGGAGCAGACCGACCAGGTGCACCACGTCGTGGTCTGCACGCTGTGCTCCTGCTATCCGTGGCCGGTCCTCGGCCTGCCCCCGAGCTGGTACAAGGACCCCGCCTACCGGGCCCGGGTCGTGCGCGAGCCGCGCACCGTGCTCGCCGAGATGGGGCTCGACGTGCCCCCGGAGCGCCGGATCGAGGTGTGGGACTCCTCGGCCGAGGTCCGCTACCTGGTGCTGCCGCGCCGACCCGCCGGCACCGACGGGTTCACCGTCGAGCAGCTCGCCGGGCTCGTCGGGCGGGACGCGATGGTCGGGGTCGCCGACGTGGCCGGGCCGTCGTGAGCGGGCCGGTGCTCGACACCACGGGTCCCGCGGCCCCGCCACGCAGCAACGGGGAGCTGGTGTTCGCCGCGCCCTGGGAGGGGTGCGCGTTCGGGCTGGCCGTCGCGCTCGCCGAGGCGGGGGTGTTCACCTGGGACGGGTTCCGCGACCGGCTGGTCGCGCGGATCGCCGCCGATCCCGCCGCCCCGTACTACGGCTGCTGGCTCGCCGCCTGCGAGGACGTGCTCGTCGCCGCGGGCCGTCTCGAGGGGGCGGAGGTGCTCGGCCGCGCCGCCGACCTCGCCGCTCGCCCGGCCGGGCACGACCACGACCACGACGACCACGACCACGACCACGCCGACCACGCTCGGTAGGAGAACGCACACCGATCGTCACAGAATGGTTCGGTGGTCGCATTCCGCGCATTACCCCGCGCGAATGGGGAAGGGAACCGCGCCGACCCGATCGGGGCGGTGAACGACCCGGCCGGTGTCACCGCTCGGTAACCGATCATGTTTCGCGGGGCCGATGTCCCGGTGCGCGGATAGATTGTGGTCATGAGCGGATCGCGGCCGATGGTCCTGCGGACCGTCGCCTGGTGCGCGGGCGTCCTGCTGGTGGGTGCCGGCGTGCTGGCCGCCGTCGTCGTCGGTGTCGGGGCGCTCGTCGCACCGGGGGAGGCGCGCGCGTCCCGCGAGATCGACCCGGCCACCGAGTTCGCCCGGCTCGCCGTCGACGACCCGGCCGCCGCCCTGCGCTCGTGCACCCCCGCGCAGGGGACCCTCCTCGACGCCCTCTCCGGTGCGCTCCCGGCCGGTGCGGTGCCCGGCGCGGCCCGGTTCACCGCGACCGACGCAGACCTCACGTTCGTCTCGGCACCGATCACCGGCACGGTGCGCGGCGCCGGGGACCGCGCCGTGTGGGTGTGGGGGAGGCAGGGCTTCGCCGCCGTCACCGACGACGCGCGCGCCCTCACCCCCGAGCTCCCCGGGCCCGCGCTCTACGCCACCGGCCCGGACGCGGCGGGCGCGGTCCGCGCCGCGACCTGCGTGGAGGCCGCGCAGCGCGCCGAACGCTCCGGCGTCGCACCGACCCAGGGCCCGGTCGTCCCGGGCTGAGCCGGGCTCGCCCCCGGGCACGATCAGCCCGGCCCCTGGGCGCGACCAGCTCGGCCCGCGGGCGGGATCAGCTCAGTCCCCGGGCAGGATCAGGCAGCTCGACGTGGCCTCGCCCAGCAGCCTGCCCTCGGCGTCGGTCAGCTCGGCCCGGGCCAGCGCGGTGCGGCGCCCGGCCTGCACGACGTGGCCGGTGCACGTCACGGTGCCGGTGTCGACGGTGATCCGGCGCAGGAAGCGCACCGACAGGTCCAGGCTGGTGTAGCCGGTCCCGGCGGGGAGGGTGGAGTGCACCGCGCACCCGCAGGCGGAGTCGAGCAGCGTGGCGTACACCCCGCCGTGCACCGAGCCGATCGGGTTGTACTGGTGCTCGCCGGGTTCGAAGGCGAACGCGACGCGCCCGTGCTCGGCGGAGACGGCGCGGAACCCGACGAGGCTCGCGACGGGTGCGCCGGGGAGCCGGCCGTCGACGATCCGGCGCAGGTACTCCAGCCCGTCCAGACCGGACGCGGCGGCGGCGAGCGCCATCGGGTCGGTCCACTCGTGCTCGCGGCGGCGCGTGGCGGCCGGCCCGGTGGCGGGCTCTGCTGCGGAGGTCATCGTGGCTCCTGGTCGGTGTCGGTGTCGGTGTCGGTGTGGGTGTGGGTGACGGGGGCTCCGGGCCCCGGTTCGAGGTGGACCTCGTCGGTGCGGCCCAGACGGTGTCCGGCACCGCACACGCTCACCAGGCGCACCGGGGCGCCGCAGCCGGTGTGCACGCGGACCACGGGAGGTCCGGCGTCGCCGGCGAGGTGCCGGTCGCCGAAGTCCATGAGTGCGGCCAGGACGACGCCCAGATCGCGGCCGCGCCGGGTCAGCCGGTACTCGGCGCGGGTCCGCGCCCGGGGTTCGCGGTAGTCCACCCGTTCGACGACGCCGTCGTCGATCAGCTCGGACAGGCGCCGGCTCAGCACGGTGCGCGCAACACCCAGACCGCGCGCCAGCTGGTCGAAGCGGGTGATCCCGCGGCCGAGGTCGCGCACCAGCAGCACCGTCCAGGGGTCGGCCAACAGCGCCGCGGTGCGGGCCACCGAGCACACCTGGGACGCCGCCGCCGTCCGTGCGTCCATCCCGCCCCCTGGGTATCGCTGAGCTACCCAGACACCGTAGCCCGGCGGGGAGGACGGCGACAGATGCCGGTCCCTCGTGCGCGATTGACCGCGCCCACAGCGGGAAGGCGGGAAGGGACACCGCACGAGCACGAGACCGAGGAGGAACCCACGGTGGCGAACGAACTGCAGGGCCGGACCGTCGCGATCCTGGCCACGGACGGCGTCGAGAAGGTCGAGCTGGTCCAGCCCCGCGACGAGCTGCGCAAGGCCGGCGCGCGGGTCGAGGTGGTCTCGCTGTCCACGGACCCGATCCAGTCGATGTCGGCCGACATCAACCCGGACGAGAAGCTCGACGTCGACCGCGCCGTCGCGGACGTGTCCGCCGACGACTACGACGCCCTGGTGCTGCCCGGCGGCACCGTGAACCCGGACAACCTCCGGGCCGACGCCACCGCGGTGGCGTTCGTGAAGGCGTTCTTCACGGCGGGCAAGCCGGTCGGCGCGATCTGCCACGGGCCGTGGACGCTGGTCGAGGCCGACGTCGTGAAGGGCCGCACCCTCACCTCGTTCCCGAGCATCCGGACCGACCTGCGCAACGCCGGCGCGACCGTCGTCGACGAGCAGGTCGTGACCGACGAGGGGCTGGTCACCAGCCGCAACCCCGACGACCTCGACGCGTTCTGCGCGAAGCTGGTCGAGGAGTTCGCCGAGGGCAGGCACCCGGTGCACCCGGAGGGTGCGACCGCCTGAGCTCCCCACGTACGACGGACGGGGCCGTCCTCCCAGGTGGGAGGGCGGCCCCGTCGACGTCGGTCCGGGTCAGCCCTCGACCGGGCCGGGCATCTGCGCGTCGTCCTCGGGGTGCTCGCGACAGCGGTCGGTGTCGGGGCGCACCTCGAGCCGCTCGTCGTCGATCCGTCCGCCGCACACGTCGCAGCGGCCGTACTCGCCCTTCTCGAGGCGGGTCAGCGCCGCGCGCACCCGCCGCGTGCGGGCGCGGCGGGTGTTCTCGTCCAGGTCGTGGGCCATCGTCTCGTAGGCCCGTGCGCCCTCGTCGCCGAAGTCGAGACCGTCGCCGACGCGATCCTGGCCCGGGGCCGGCCGCTCGGTCGCGACCGTACCGCCCTCCAGCCGGTCCAGCTCCTCGGTCAGCAGGGACCGTGCCCGCTGCGCGTCCATCGGGGTCTCCTCTCCTCGTCGTGCGACCGTGCCGGCCGCACGGGGACCGGACTACCCCGCCCGCCGTCCGGCACACGCGGACCGTTTCGCTGCCGGAGCCACGGGTAGCCGCGGTCCGGTCGGCGGGTGCGGCCGTCGATCCCCTCGAACGTGCCCGTCGGTCTCCCGCCCGCCGTCGCACCGACGCGGGACGACCGTGAGGAGCCCCTGTGCCCGACAGCCCGCCCGCTCAGCAGCAGACCCCACCCGGTGACACCGCGGCGATGACCCCCGAGCCCCGCGACGAGATGCGCGGCTACCGGGGCCGTGACCTGCTCGCCGGCACCGTCGCACTGGTCACGGGCGGCGACTCCGGCATCGGGCGCGCCGTCTGCGTCGCCTTCGCGAAGGAGGGCGCCGACGTCGCCCTGGCCTATCTCGACGAGGACGCCGACGCCGAGCACACCGCGCGGCTCGTTCGCGACGAGGGCCGCCGCTGCCTGACCCTGCCCGGTGACCTCGGCGACGCCGGGCACTGCGCCGAGGTCGTGCGCCGTACCGTCGACGAGCTCGGCCGCCTGGACACCGTGGTCAACAACATCGCCACCCAGGAACCCGTCGACGATCTCACCGACATCGACGACGACGCCTGGCTGCGCACCTTCGAGGTGAACATCCACAGCTACTTCCGCGTGACCAAGGCGGCCCTCGCGCACCTGCCCGACGGCGGCGCGATCGTCAACACCGGGTCGATCAACGGGTTGCGCGGCAACAAGAGCCTCATCGACTACTCCGCCACCAAGGGCGCGGTGCAGTCGCTGACGTACTCGCTCGCCCAGTCGCTGACCCCGCGCGGCATCCGGGTCAACTGCGTCGCCCCCGGTCCGGTGTGGACCCCGCTGATCCCGGCGACCATGCCGGAGGAGAAGGTCGAGGGCTTCGGGGAGCAGACCCCGATGGGGCGGCCCGCGTCCGCGGACGAGATCGCCCCGTCCTTCGTGTTCTTCGCCGCCCCGCGGCTGTCCTCCTACTACACCGGGGAGGTGCTCGCCCCGGTCGGTGGCGAGACCCTGCCCGGCTGACACCGGGAGGTCGCGGGGAGCTCGCCGCCGGGGAGGCCCGCACGGGTCAGTCGCCGGTGAGCCGCTCGCGCAGCCGCGACAGCGTGCGGGACAGCAGCCGGGACACGTGCATCTGGGAGATGCCCAGGTCGGCGGTGATCTGGGACTGGGTCCGGTCGCCGTAGAAGCGCAGCACCAGGATGCGGCGCTCCCGCTCGGGCAGCTCGGCCAGCGCCGCGCGCATGCCCGGGCCGTGGGCCGCCAGGTCCAGCGCCGGGTCCTCTCCGCCCAACCGCTCGACGAGCGGCAGGGTCTGACCGGGGCCGTCGCCGTCGCCGACGGGGGCGTCGAGGGACCTGGCGTGGTGCGACTCCAGCGCGCCGAGCGCGTCGACGACCTCGTCGACCGATACGCCGGCCTCCTCGGCGATCTCCGACGGCCGCGGCGGGCGCCCGAGGCGCTGGCCCATCTCGTCGGCGATCCGGCCGACCGTAACGGCCAGCTCCTTGAGGTCGCGCGGCACCCGCACCGACCACGAGTGGTCGCGCAGGTGACGCTTCATCTCGCCGCGGATGCTCGGCACGAGGTAGCCCAGCGGGCCCCCGGTCGCCGACCCCGGGTCGTACCGGTCGACCGCCTTGACCAGGCCGAGCATGCCGGCCTGCTCGATGTCCTCGGCGCCCCGGCCGGGAGCGGCGAAGCGCCGGGACAGGTTGCGCACCAGGGGACGGAACTCGGTGATGACGTGGTCGCGCAACGCCGCCCGGCCGGGTGCATCCTCCGGGGTGGCCGCCAGCTGGTGCAGATCGGGGATGAGGTCGTCGTAGCCGTGGCGGCCGTCGCGGGTGCGCTCCGCGGGCCGGGTGGGAAGTGTGGGACTGTGCATGGTCCCTCGCAATCGCCGATGGCAGTGCGGGGTCCGCTGCGTGTTGAACGGATCTCGGATCGGCTCCCTGGGCACGGTACGTATCGGAGCCGGACGATCACGGTAACCCCGGGCCGCGGCCCCCACAACCCGTCGGAGCCGCGGCCGGGCAACGCGGTGACCGCACCCCTCGTCGGACGCGGCGCGTCCGACGAGGGGTGCGGTCGTCTCCGGGGAGTCGGTGGTCGGTCAGGCGTCGACCTCGGCGACGGTGGCGCCGTCCGCGGCGCGCTGCACCGCCTCGCAGCCCTTGTGCGCCGCCGCCTTCGTCTCGTAGGCCTCGCCGACCGCGACGACCTGTCCGTTGCTCGCCTTGAGCCGGAACCGGAACTTTCCGCCCCGGTCCTCGTACACCTCGAACTTGCCTGCCACAGGGACCTCCTCGTCTCGACCGGTACCCGCGGTTGCTGCGGATGGGGGCGCACGTTAGTCCACATGGCGTTGCGATGTGGAACGACGCGGCGGGCCCGGGGTCACCGGTCCCGGTGGTCCCGGAAGGGTCTCAGCGGGCTCTCAGCGGGCCGTGACCTTCTCAGGGGCACCACAGCGTCCGGGTCCTAGCGTGCCGGACATGCCGACTGCACTGGTGACCGGAGCGAGCCGAGGGCTCGGCGCCGTCTACGCCCGCGAGCTCGCCGAGCGCGGGTACTCCGTCGTCCTCGTGGCGCGCGACGCCGCCCGCCTCGCCGAGGTCGCCGAGTCCGTCGGCCGGGCCACCGGCGCGATCGTGGAGACGCTGCCCGCCGACCTCACCGACCCGGCGGGGCTGGTCGCCGTCGAGCGCCGGATCACCGACCGGGACCTGCCGATCGACGTGCTGGTCAACAACGCGGGCGTCGAGACCGACGCGGTGTTCACCGAGGCGCCGGTCGAGGTGCTCGCCGGCGAGATCGACCTCAACGTGACGGCCCTGATGCGCCTCACCCGCGCGGCGGTCCCGGCGATGACCGCCCGCGGCCACGGAGGGGTCCTCAACATCGCGAGCGTCGCCGGGTACCTGCCCTCGGGGGGCAACGCCTACGGTGCGTCGAAGTCCTGGGTGCTGGCGTTCAGCGACACCGTCGCGGCGTCGCTGCAC
The DNA here is from genome assembly GCF_008369905.1 of Pseudonocardia sp. EV170527-09. Classification (NCBI taxonomy): domain Bacteria; kingdom Bacillati; phylum Actinomycetota; class Actinomycetes; order Pseudonocardiales; family Pseudonocardiaceae; genus Pseudonocardia; species Pseudonocardia sp. EV170527-09. The sequence continues at coordinate 18,188 of NZ_VRMC01000075.1, read as the reverse complement.
GGCACCGGGGTGACCGTGACCGCGGTCGCCGCGGGCCGGATCCGGACCGACGACGACCCGCAGGGCCCGCTGTGGCTCGACCCCCGCGACGTCGTGCGCCGCTCGCTCGACGACCTGGCCCGCGGCCGCACGCTGTCCGCGCCGGGCTGGGTGTACCGGGCACTGGTCGGCTACCTGGAGGCGCCGCGCACCGCGCTGCGGCTGGCCGCACGGGTCGCGGGCCGGGGCCGGGAGCGCTGCGAGCGGCTGGAGCGGGGGAGCGGGCACACCCGGCCGTCGCCGGTCCCGACGCCGTTCCGTGACGCACCTGCCCCGTCCCGGCCGCTGCCCGCCGTGGCGGTGGGCCCGGCGATCCCGGTGCCGCCGGTCCTGCCCGAGGAGCCGGTGCGGCCCGCGCACGTCGCCGCCGCGACCTTCCCGGCGCCGCGGGTGTCGGGCACCGGGCCGCTGCCCGTCGTGACCCGTCCGGCCGTGGCAGGGTCCGGGTCCCTCCCGGCCCGCCCGTCCGCCGCGCGCGCGGCCACCTCCGCGACGGCCCGCGCCGCCGTCCGCAGGCTGCCCGCCGCCCCCCGTCCGGTGCAGCCGGCCCGCGAGGTCGCGACCGTCCGGCTCGCCGCGGGCTGAGAGCCTGGGCCGGCTCCGCGACCGGTTCCGGGCCGTCGCCGGGGACCGCGTTCGACGGCGGAAACGGACAGATGTGACGAGGCTCGCGTACCCCCCGTTGTCGGAACTCAGGGCCATGCCCTAGCGTTTGCCCGGTCGAAGGGGAGTACTCCCGAACACGGCGTCGCCGTCAATACGGAACCAGGACGAGCTGGTCCCGGTGGCGCCGGTCCATCGCGGTCACCGCGGCGGGCGGAGGAGACCTTCAGCGCCCCTATCTGCGCTGGAGGATCCCGCAATGAACGTTCCCCTCTGGGTGTGGCTGGCGACGGTCGCCGTCGTCATCGGCATGCTCGTGTTCGACTTCGTCGGGCACGCCCGTGATCCGCACGAGCCCACGCTGCGCGAGTCGGCGATCTGGTCGGCCGGCTACATCGCGATCGCCCTGCTGTTCGGCGTCGGTGTCGGCGTCTTCTCGGGCTGGCAGTACGGCGGCGAGTACATGGCCGGCTGGCTGACCGAGAAGGCCCTCTCGGTCGACAACCTGTTCGTCTTCCTGCTGATCATGACCAGCTTCGCGGTGCCGAAGGTGCACCAGCAGAAGGTTCTGCTGATCGGCATCGCGATAGCGATCGTCATGCGCGGTGCGTTCATCGCGGTCGGCGCGGTGATCATCGAGCAGTTCGTCGCGGTGTTCTACCTGTTCGCGATCATCCTGTTCTGGCTCGCCTGGTCCCAGATCCGCGAGGCGCTGTCCTCCGACGACCACGAGCAGGCCGACGCGGGTGACTCGAGGCTCATCCGTCTGGTCCGCAGGGTGCTGCCCACCTCCACCGAGTACGACGGCGCGAAGCTCGTCACCCGCATCGACGGCAAGCGGCTCCTCACCCCGATGGCGCTGGTCATCGTCGCGATCGGGCTGACCGACCTGCTGTTCGCGTTCGACTCGATCCCGGCGATCTTCGGCCTCACCCAGGAGCCGTTCCTGGTGTTCACCGCGAACGCCTTCGCCCTGCTCGGCCTGCGCCAGCTGTACTTCCTGATCGGCGGCCTGCTGGAGCGCCTGATCTACCTGGCGCACGGCCTCTCGGTGATCCTCGCGTTCATCGGCGTCAAGCTCACCCTGCACGCGCTGCACGAGAACAACGTGCCGTTCATCAACGACGGGCAGCCGCTGCCGGTGCCCGAGGTGCCGATCTGGCTGTCGCTGCTGGTCATCACCGGGACGATCGCCGTCGCCGCCGTCGCGAGCCTGGTGGTCTCGCGCCGCCGCGCCGCCGCGGCCGGTGACGCCCCCCCTCCGGTACTGCCGGCACCGGCTCCGGGAGCACCGGCTCCGACGACGCGGGCGACGACGGCGAGGTCGGCCACGGCGACGCCACCGGCCACGGCGACGCCACCGGCCACGGCGACGCCACCGGCCACGGCGACGCCACCGGCCACGGCGACGCCACCGTGCGCGCCGGTCAGAGCCCCAGCACCAGCCGGGCGACCGAGAAGTAGATCAGCAGCCCGGTCGCGTCGACGAGGGTCGTGACCAGGGGAGCGGACACCACCGCCGGGTCGATCCCGACCCGGCGGGCCAGCAGCGGCATCGTCGCGCCGACCGTCGCCGCCCAGCCGCAGATCGCCACCAGGGTCACCGCCACCACGACGGCGATCTGGAACCCGACCAGCAGCGACGCGACGAGCAGGCCGAGCGCGCCGAGCAGGGTGCCCAGCAGCAGCCCGACCCGCAGCTCCCGCCAGACGACGGCGGGCAGGTCGGCCAGCCGCACCTCCCCGACGGCGATCGCCCGGACCGCCGCCGACGCGGACTGGGCACCGGCGTTGCCGCCGGTGCCCACGAGCAGCGGGATGAACAGGGCCAGCGCGGTGACCTGCTCCAGGGCGTCCTCGAAGATCTGGAGCACGTTGACCGTGAGCACCGCGGCGAGCAGCAGCACCGCCAGCCACACCGCGCGGGTGCGCGCCAGCTTCGTGACCCGCACGTACATGTAGTGGCCCGACCACGGCGCCGCACCGGACTGGCGGGCGGTGTCCTCGGTGTCGGCACGCTCCAGGATCTCGACGGCGTCGTCGATGGTGAGCAGGCCCAGCAGCCGGTCCTCGGAATCGACGACCAGCAGGTCGAGCAGGTTCGCCTCGCCCATCAGCCGTGCGGCGTCCTCGGCGGTGTCGGTGGCCCGCACCCGTGGGGCGCCGTCGTCGACGAGGTCGGCGACGGCGTCGTCCGGCCGGGCCAGCACCAGGTCGCGCAGCGAGACGGTGCCGATCACCCGGCGCCCGGCGTCGGTGACGGCGAGGGTGTAGACGGTCTCGGCCCGGGCGCCCTTGCGTCGCACGACGGCCAGTGCCTCGGTCACGCTGCTGTGCAGCGGTACGGCGACGGTCTCCGGGGTCATCACCCGCCCGACCGAGCCGTCGGGGTAGCCCAGCAGCGCCGCGGTCATCTCCCGCTCCGAGGCCGAGAGCCCGGCGAGCATCCGGGTCGCGACCTTCGCCGGGGCCTCGCCGAGCATCCGTGCGCGGTCGTCGGGATCCATGTCCTCGACCAGGGCGGTCACGGCGTCGTCGCGCAGCCCGGCCAGCAGCTCCTGCTGGTCGACCGGGTCGAGCTCCTCGAACACGTCGAGCGCGCGGTCCTTGTCGAGCAGCCGGAACACCCATCCCGCGTCGACCGGTTGCATCCGGGCCAGCGCGTCGGCGATCTCGTGGGCGGGCCGTCCGTCGAGCCGGTCGAGGACTCCGGCGGGGTCGTGGCGTTCGACGAGATCGGTCCAGCGTTCCATGCGGCCGATCCTGCCGCCGGGGCCTGCCGCGTGCAGCGGCGGGAGTATGTCCGTTTCGGTAGGATCGGTGACATCTTCAGCACATCCCGGATGGCTGCGGCCGGGAGCGGGAACCCGGTCGGTGGCACCGAGGAGGTCACGATGTCCGTCACACCCCCGCCCCTGCCGCCGTCGTCGCCCGGCGGTGGGACCGGCGATCCCGATCCGCACCCGTCCGCGCGACCCCTGGACCGCGACGAGGAGCTCCGCCTCTCCGCCCTCGAGCAGGAGCTCCGCCGTTCCGACCCGCGGCTCGACACCGAGCTGACCGCACCGCACCGGCCATCGCGCGCCGCGGGCGGCCGTGCCGACCGGATCCTGCAGGCCGTCGCGATCACCGTGATCGTGCTGGTCCTCGTGCCGGGCGACTGGATCGCCGGGCTGTTGTCGTTCGGGCTGCTGCTCGGCATCCCGGTGGTGATGGCCTGGATCGCCGTCCGCGCGCACCGGGAGAACATCGCCCGGGATCAGGCCGAGGGCCGCGACGACGAGCGCCCCTGAGCGCCGGGCCCGCCGCGGCCCGATCGGATCCGGCGCCGTCGGCCGCGTCGACCGCGGGAGCCGCCGTCGAGCACGACGGCACCGTCAGCGGCACGGTCAGCCCGCGGCCGGAGCCGCCGTCGCCGCCTCGGTCGGGTCGGTCGTCGAGCGGACGGCCGGGAGCCCGAGGTGCTCGCGCAGCGTCGTCCCGGTGTAGTCGGTGCGGAACGACCCGCGCTCCTGCAGCAGCGGCACGACCGTGTCGGCGAACTCGTCGAGCCCGCCCGGGGTGACGTGCGGGACGAGCACGTAGCCGTCCGCGGCGTCGGACTGCACGGCGTCGTCGATCGCGTCGGCGACCGTCCGGGGGCTCCCGACGAAGGTGTGCCGCCCGGTCACCTCGATCACCGTCTCCCGCAGCGAGAGGCCCTTCTCCGCGGCGAGGGCGCGCCACTGGTCGGCGACGGCCTTCGGGTCCCGGTACTGGCGCACGCTGGCGCGACCCTTCGACACGAGCTCGCCCTCGACCGGGTCGAACTCGGGCAGCGGGCCGTCCGGGTCGCGGTCGGACAGGTCGGTGTTCCACAGCTGCTCGGCGAACACGATCGCGGTCTGCGGGCTGACCTGCTGGGAGCGGATCACCTCGGCGCGCTCGGCGGCCTCGGCGTCGGTGTCACCCAGCACGTACGTCGCGGCGGGCAGGATCTTCAGGTCGTCCCAGGCCCGGCCGTAGCGGGCGAGGCGGCCCTTCACGTCGGCGAGGAACGCCCGCCCGGCCTCGGGCTCGGCGTGCCGGGAGAAGATCGCGTCGGCCGACGCGGCGGCGAACTCGCGCCCCTCCTCGGAGTCCCCGGCCTGCAGGATCACCGGGCGGCCCTGCGGGCTGCGCGGCAGCGAGAACCGGCCGTGCACGTCGAACTGGTCGGAGGAGTACGCGAACTCGCCGCGGTCGCCCGCGCCGGTGCGCGAGTCCCAGATCGCGGCGGTCGCGGCCAGCTGCTCCTTCGCCCGGGAGTAACGCTTCTCCTTCGGCAGGAAGCCGCCGCGACGGAAGTTCTCACCGGTGAACGCGTCCCACGAGGTCACCACGTTCCAGGCGGCCCGGCCGCCGGACAGGTGGTCCAGCGACGAGAACTGGCGGGCGACGTCGTAGGGCTCGGTGAAGGTGGAGTTGATCGTGCCGGCCAGGCCGAGCCGGTCGGTGACCGCCGCCAGGGCGTTCAGGATCGTGAAGGTGTCCGGGCGGCCCATCACGTCGAGGTCGTAGATCTCGCCGCGGTGCTCGCGCAGGCGCAGGCCCTCGGCGAGGAACAGGAAGTCGAACTTCGCCCGTTCGGCCGTCCGCGCGAAGTGCGCGAACGACTCGAACTCGATGTGGCTGCCGGACGCCGGGTCGCTCCACACCGTGGTGTTGTTGACGCCCGGGAAGTGGGCGGCGAGGTGGATCTGCTTGCGTGGCATGCGTGTCCTCCCGACGTGGCTTCTACCGGTGCAACACCCTCCGGGCCAGGGTGTTCCCGAGCAGCTGCGCGCACTGCACGACGACCACGATGATCGCCACCGTCAGCAGCGTCACCGGCCAGTCGAACTGCTGGTAGCCGTAGGTGATGGCGAAGTCGCCCAGCCCGCCGCCGCCGACGTAGCCGGCCATCGCCGACATGTCGACGACCGCGACGAACACGAACGTGTAGCCGAGCACCAGCGGTGCCAGTGCCTCGGGCACGAGCACGCTCCACACGATCCGGAACCGGCTCGCCCCCATCGCCCGCGCCGCCTCGACGACCGCCGGGTCCACCGACACCAGGTTCTGCTCGACGATGCGGCCGATGAAGAACGTCGCCATCGCGACCATGGGGAACAGCACCGAGCGGGTGCCGATCGTCGTGCCCATCACGAGCAGGGTCAGCGGGCCCACGGCGGTGATGAAGATGATGAACGGGATCGGCCGCACGATGTTGACCAGCACGTTCAGCACGCCGAACACGGCGCGGTGCGCGTACAGGCCGCCGGGACGGGTGGTGTGCAGGGCGACGCCGAGCAGCAGCCCGAGCAGCCCGGCCAGCAGCATCGTCCAGAACACCATGTAGGCGGTCTGGAGCACCGACAGCCACAGCACCGGGCTCAGGGTCTCCCAGTCGGCCTTCATGCGGACTCCTCGTCCTGGGTGGTGACGGCGTCCCGGGTGGTGACGGCGCCGTCCGGGGTGACCCGGGTGACGCGCGAGAGCTCGTCGACGCAGGCGTCGACGGCGGCGTCGACGCCGGTCAGGGCCAGGGTGAGGCTGCCGACGGGGCGACCGGACAACTCGCGGATGCCGCCGTGCACCACGGTCGCGCGGACCCCGTGCGCGGCCGGGACCCGCGCGATCGCGTCCTGGGCGTCGGCAGCGGCCGAGCCGGGCCCGCCGACGCCGACGGTCACCAGCCGGCCGGGGTGGCGCTCGCGCAGCCGGGCGAGCGTCTCCGGCGACGGCACGTCCTGCAGGACGCCGTGCACGAAGCGGCGCGTCGCCGGGTGCGACGGCGCGGCGAACACGTCGTACACCTCGCCGTCCTCGATGACCCTGCCCTGCTCCATGACCACGACCCGGTCGCACACGTCGGCGACGACCTCCATCTCGTGGGTGATCACGACGACCGTGGTGCCCAGCTCGCGGTTGACCCGGCGCAGCAGGGCCAGCACCTCCCGGGTCGTCTCCGGGTCCAGCGCGCTGGTCGCCTCGTCGGCGAGCAGGATCGACGGCGACGTGGCGAGGGCCCTGGCGATGCCGACCCGCTGCTTCTGCCCACCGGACAGCCGCGCCGGGTAGCGCCCGGCCAGCTCGGCGAGCCCGACGAACTCCAGCAGCTCCGCGACGCGGGCGCGGCGCTCCTCCCGGGAGCGGCCGGCGACGGCGAGCGGGTAGCCGACGTTGCCGGCGACCGTGCGCGAGTTCATCAGCGCGAACTGCTGGAAGATCATCCCGACCTCGCCGCGCAGCTCGCGCAGCCCCCGTTCGGACAGCTCGGAGGTGATCCGCCCGCGCACCGTGACGGTGCCCGACGTCGGCAGCTCCAGTGCGTTGATCATCCGGACGAGCGTGGACTTTCCCGCCCCCGACCAGCCGATCACGCCGGTGATCCCGCCCTCGGCGATGTCGAGGTCCACGTCGTCGACGGCGGTGACCCCCGGGCCGCGGCGGGCCGGGAACGTGCGGGTCGCGCCCGAGAACGAGATCACCGGCTCCGCCATCAGCGTGCCCGCAGCTGCTGCTCGATCCCGGCCAGGGTCTGGCGCAGGTCCTCCGCGGAGTTGTCGCGGAACACACCGCCGTCGCCGAGGTCGCGGCGGGCGGCGTCGAGGACCTGCGGGTCGTGGTAGATCCGGACCAGCGTCGCGTACACCGGGTCGTCGGCCTGGTCGGCCCGGGCGACGAACAGGTTGATGTAGGGCTTGGCCTTCTCCGAGTCCGGGTCCTCCTGGTAGAGGACCTGGTCCCGGGTCAGGTTGGCCGACTGCGCGTAGTTGTTGTTGACGATCGCGGCGTCGGCGCTCGCCAGGTTCGCCGCGGTCTGGGCCGCGTCGACCGGGGTGACGGTGACCTTCGAGGCGGCGCGGTCGATGTCGGCCGGGGTGGAGGTGGTGGTGCCCCCGTCGGTCAGCCTGAGCAGCCCGGCGGACTGCAGGACGGTCAGTGCCCGGGCCTGGTTCACCGCGTCGTTCGGGATGACGACCTGCCCGCCCTGCGGGATCTGCGCCAGGTCGGTGTGCTTCGTCGAGTACAGCGGCAGCGGGTACACCGCGGTCGCGCCGACCGGCACCAGCGTGTCGTTGTTCTGGACGTTGTAGTTCGCCAGGTACTGCAGGTGCTGGAACTGGTTGAGGTCCAGCTGGCCCTGGGCCAGCGCCGGGTTCGGCTGGTTGTAGTCGGTGAAGTTGGTCAGCTCGACGGTGATCCCCTGGGCGGCGGCCTTGTCGGTGAAGACCTTCCAGTAGGGCTCGGCGCCGTCGGAGACGCCGATCCGGACGGTCCGCGACCCGCTCTCACCACCACCGGACGAGGACTCGCCGGGGGCGGCGCAGCCGGCTGCCAGCACGGCGAGCACGGCGACGGGGACCAGCAGGGACAGTGCGCGTGGCAGGCGCATCGGACTTCCTCTCGGCTCCGGCCCCGGGACGGGTCGCGTCCGGGTACCGGTGCGGCGGTGCAGCGGGGGATGTGCCGGGCACCGGGTACGGCGCCCCGCGAGGGTGACGCCGGGCGGGAGCAGGTGCTCCGGGGGGCGTGACCGGGGAGACCGGGCCACCGGACCGGGTCCCGCCGGGTGGGCGCGACCGGCCGCGGCGGGGCGGTCGGCACGATCGGAGAACCTACATCGGACGAACCGCCCGGACCGCACCGCCGCGACGAAGCTCACGGTGGCCGGGAGCGCCGTCCGGGACTCGGCCGATCGGAGCCGACCGGGGCCGGTTGCTCAGCGGGGCGGGTCGGCGAGCAGGCCATGCCGGCGCAGCTCGGGCAGCACACCCTCGCCGACCCGGTAGACCTCTTCCAGGTGCGGGTAGCCCGACAGCACGAACTCGTCGATCCCCAGCTCGTGGTACTCGGCGATCCGGTCGGCCACCTCGGTGTGCGACCCGACCAGCGCGGTCCCCGCACCGCCCCGGACCAGACCCACCCCGGCCCACAGGTTCGGCGCGATCGTCAGCGCGTCGGTCGAGCCGCGGTGCAGCGCGAGCATCCGTTGCTGCCCGACCGACTGGCTGGCCTGCAGGGTCGCCTGGGCGCGCTCGATCTCGGCCGGGTCGAGCGCGTCGAGCAGCCGGGCTGCCTCGGCCCACGCCTCGTCGGCGGTGTCGCGGGTGATCACGTGCAGCCGGATGCCGAAGCGGGGGCTGCGGCCCAGGTCGTCGGCGAGCTTGCGGACCCGCCCGATCTTCTCGGCGACGGCAGCGGGTGGCTCGCCCCAGGTCAGGTAGACGTCGGCGTGCCGGGCGGCGACCGGCAGCGCGGCGTCGGACGAGCCTCCGAAGTAGACCGGGGGCAGCGGGTCCGGCGGGGCGAGGGTGGTGGCGCCGTCGACGTCGTAGTGGGCGCCGGTGAAGTCGAACGGCTCGGGCGACCAGGCGCCGCGCAGCACGGTGAGGAACTCGTCGGTGCGGGCGTAGCGCTCGTCGTGGGAGGCGTGGTCGCCGAAGCGGCGCTGCTCGACGGCGTCCCCGCCGGTGACGATGTTGAGCATCAGCCTGCCGCCGGAGACGCGCTGGTAGGTGGCGGCCATCTGGGCGGCGAGGGTCGGGGAGAGCACACCGGGCCGGAACGCGACGAGGTAGCGCAGCGTGCGGGTCTCGCGCAGCAGCGCCGCGGTGGTCAGCCAGGCGTCCTCGCAGAAGGTTCCGGTCGGGGTGAGGACGCCGTGGAAGCCCTGGGCCTCGGCGGCCCTGGCGATCTGAGCGAGGTAGTCGATGCTCGCCTCGCGGGCCGTCGAGCCCGCCTCGCCGCGGTCGGCGTGCCGGCGGGCGACGATGGTGCGGCCGTCGCCGGAGGTGGGCAGGAACCAGTGCGGGACGATGCTCATCGTGCTCCCGTCCGTCGGTCGGTGGGGGTGCCCGGGATGCCGTCCCGGGCCGCGGCCAGCGTGGTCGCCTCGAAGCGGCGGTCGACGAACGCGCCGACGTCCGCCCGGCCGGGGATCACCCCGGCCTCGGAGAACGCGTCGGCCAGCGCCTGCTGGGAGGCGACGACGGTGTCGTCGAGCGGGACCGGCAGGTCCGGGCCGCGTGCGACGGCCCGCCGGGTGATCGGCAGCGGGATGGTCGTCTCCTCGCTCCACACCCGGGCCCGCTGCTCGCGGTGGGAGTCGGAGTAGACCTGGGCGGCCGCGACCCTGGCCAGGTAGTCGGCCAGCGCGGCGCTGCGGGCCGGGTCGGCGAGGGTGGCGTTGGACGCGACCTGGAAGCCGTAGCCGTTCGCGTTGCCGGTGCCGTCGGCGACGATCCGAGCGCCGTCGTCGAGCTCGGCCTGGGAGGTGTAGGGGTCCCAGACGGCCCAGGCGTCGACGTCGCCCTGGCGGAACGCGCCGTAGGCGTCGGCGGGGGCGAGGAAGGTCAGGTCGACGTCGTCGAGGGTCATCCCGGCGGCCCGCAGCGTGGACAGCACCTGCCCGTGCGCCGACGTGCCCTTCCCGACGGCGATCCGCGCCCCGCGCAGGTCGGCGACGGTGCGGATCGGCGAGTCGCGGCGCACGAGGATCGCGTCGCTGGTGACGTTGCCGCGGTTGGCCGACACGACCTGCACCCGGGCGCGCGCCGCGGCGGCGAAGATCGTCGGGGTGTTGCCGGTGCCGCCGACGTCGATCGCGCCGGCCCGGGCCGCCTCGATCAGCGGGGGACCGGCGGTGAAGGTGCGCCACTCGATCCGGTAGGGCAGGTCGTCGAGGAGATCGGCGGCCCGCAGCAGGGACCGGGAGCCGCCCTTCTGGTCCCCGACGACGAGGGTCACCCCGGCCAGCGCGGCCGGGTCGACCGGCGGCTGCACCGGGGGCCGGGACACCGGGACCGAGGAGCACCCGGCGAGCACCAGCGCCGCGACCGCGACGGCCAGGACGGTGACACGCCGGCGCACCCGCGCGGCGGTCGTCGCACCCCCCGCACAGGTCGCGACGACCGCATCCGGGGTGCGACGGGGACGCTCACGCGGCATCGGCGGCGACCCCCAGCTCGTCGAGCACGGTGCGGCGCAGCGCGGCGAGCCGCTCGGGGTCGCGCGCGCGGTCGCCGGGGCGGTGCTCGTCGCCGATGCGGCCGTCGATCAGCACCAGCACCCGGTCGGCGAGCAGCAGCGCCTCGTCGACGTCGTGGGTCACGAGCAGCACGCCCGGGCGGTGCCGGTGCCACAGGTCGAGGACGAGCCGGTGCATGGTGATGCGGGTCAGCGCGTCCAGCGCGCCGAACGGCTCGTCGAGCAGCAGCAGGTCCGGCTCGCGGACCAGGGCCCGGGCCAGCGACGCCCGCTGGGCCTCGCCGCCGGACAGGGTCAGCGGCCAGGCGTCGGCCCGTGCGGTCAGCCCGACCTCGGCGAGCGCGGCGTCGGCGACCCCGGGGGGGGGGTGTCGCCGCCCAGGTCGCGGTGCAGGCCGAGCGCGACGTTGTCGCGGACCGTGCGCCACGGCAGCAGCCGTGGCTCCTGGAAGGCCACCGCGACCGAGCCGGGGACCTCGACGGTGCCCGACACCCCGGCGTCGGAGGCGTCGTCGAGCCCGGCGAGCAGCCGCAGCAGCGTCGACTTGCCCGAGCCGGACCGGCCGAGCAGGGCGACGAACTCGCCGTCGCCGATGGTGAGGTCCAGCCGGTCGAGGACCCGGCGGCCGTCGAACTCGCGGACCAGGTCGTGCACGCGGGCGCTCATCGGTCGGCCCCCGCCGGTCCGGCCGGGCGCCAGGCCAGGACACGGCGTTCCAGCCGGCGCACCAGGGCGTCGGTGCCCAGGCCGAGCAGCGCGTACACCGCCAGGCCCACGACGATCACGTCGGTGCGCAGGAACTCGCGGGCGTTCATGATCATGTAGCCGAGTCCGGCGTCGGCCGACGTCGTCTCCGCGACGATGATCGACAGCCAGGCGATCCCCAGCGCCAGGCGCAGGCCGGTGAGTGTGGAGGGCATCGCGCCGGGCAGCACCACGTGGCGCAGCTGCTCGGCGCGGGTGAACCCGGACACCGACGTCGCCTCGATCAGCTTCGGGTCCACCCCGCGGACCCCGGAGTGCACGTTGAGGTACATCGGGAACAGCACGCCGAGCGCGACGAGCAGCACCTTCGGCAGCTCCCCGATGCCGAACCAGAGGATGAACAGCGGCACCAGGCCGAGGTGCGGCAGCGTGCGCAGCATCTGCACCGGCGGGTCCACGAGCAGCCCGCCCCAGCGCGAGAGCCCCGAGACCACGCCGAGCCCGACCCCGACGACCAGGCCGAGGACCAGCCCGGTCGTGACCCGGGCGAGCGAGACCAGCAGCCCCTCGGGCAGCTCCCCGCTGCGGGTGAGGTCGACGGCGGCGGTCACCACCCGCAGGGGAGAGGCGAGCTCGTCCTCGGCGAGCAGCCCGGTCGACGACGCGAGCTGCCACAGGACGATCAGGGCGACCGGGGAGATCCAGCGGCGCAGGTCGGGGCGGTGCCGGGTCCGGCGGACGACGGGTGCGACGACGGGTGACGACGGCGTGGCGGGTGGTGCACCGGCGTCGGCCGGTGCGGGGGTCCAGGTCGTGGACACGATGGCTCCCGGGATTCACGGTGATGACAGGGGTGGGCAGGGGTGGGCGCACGACGGGGCGTCCCGCGGCACGGCGCGGCACGGGGCGGCGGGATCGCCGCGGTCAGCGACAGATGCAGCCGGCGAGGCGGAGCAGGTCCACGTGGCGGCGGCGGGTGAGGTCCCGGCCCGGACCGACGACGACCGTGCGTGACGGGGTGCGTCGGCCGGTGTTCATGCCACCAGGTGACCACGGCGTCCGGACCTCCACAAAACGGTGTCCGGACCGCGGGACGGGTGACGGGAGGTGTGCGGACCGCTTGCCTCCGTGGGTCCCGCTGGGTGGGATCTCAGGTCCGGGTCGCCCATTCCCGCGCCAGCAGCTCCTGCGAGACGACCCGGTCGGTGTGCCGGTGGGTGATGGTGGTCAGAAGCAGCTCGTCGGCGCCGGTGACGGCGCGCAGCCGCTCCAGGGCGTCGGCGACGGTGGCCGGTCCGCCGACGAGGCGGGTCGCGACCCGGTCGGTCACCAGCGCCGGGTCGGCCGGGAGTGCCTCGGCGTCCTCGGGGCGGGGGTAGGGGATGGCGCCCACCCCGGTGCGGATGCTGTGCACCCACGGGGCGAAGCCCGCCGCGATCCGGGCGGCGTGCGCGTCGTCGGTGCCCACGACGACGTCCGCGGACACCATCACGTGCGGTCGGTCCAGCCGGTCCGAGGGCCGGAACGCCTCCCGGTAGGCGGCCACGGCGTCGAGCACCGTCGCCGGGCTGACGTGGTAGTTCGCCGCGAACGGCAGCCCACGGCGCCCGGCGAGCACGGCGCTCTCCCCGCCGCTGGAGCCGAGCACCCAGGTCTGCAGGCCGGCCCCCTCGCCGGGGACGGCCCGGACCTCGACCCCGCCCGGGGCCCAGGTGCCGGCGATCAGCCCCTCGACGGCGTCGAGGAACTCCTCGTACGGGGGCGCCTGCGCCCCGGGCTGGCGCAGCGCGACCGTCGTGGCGCGGAACCGGGGCGAGGTCGCGAGCGCGGCGAGCGACACCGGGGCGGGGATCAGCACGCCGTCGACGACGCGGTCGCCGCGTCCGTCCGGTTCGCGGGCCGGCGGGCGCGGCCCGCCGGAGCGGCCGAGTCCGAGGTCGATCCGGCCGGGGTGCAGCCCGTCGAGGGTCCCGAAGTCCTCGACCACCGACAGCGGGGTCCGGTGGCCGGTCTGCACCGCCCCTGAACCGACCCGGATCGTGGTGGTCGCGGCGGCGACGGCGCCCATCAGGACGGCGGGCGAGGCCCCCGCGACGCCCGGGTTGACATGGTGCTCGGCGAGCCAGAACCGGGCGTAGCCGGCCCGTTCGGCGGAGCGGGCCAGGTCGAGGGTGTCGCGCAGGGCGTCGGCGACGGTCGAACCGGCCGGCACCGGGGAGAGGTCGAGTACGGACAGCGGTACGGGCACGACGGCAGACCTCCGGACGTGCCCGGGGCGGTCGCGACGACCGGGCCGGGCGAGGGGTGTGCGCCCCCGGCGAGCCCGACGCGGGACGTGGGACGTGGGCGGGCCGGGGCTCGGGCTCGGGCGGTGCGCTCCGGGCGGGTCCGGCCCGGAGCGACGCCGTCGCCCGCCGATCCTCACCCCGCGTGCGACGGGGGCGCAACCCCGGTGCTGCTTGCTACCGTCGACGTCGTGCCGGCCGCCCCGCCGCGCCGCCCGTCCGCGGGACCGCGCGACGGCCCGGTCCGGCCGGGACGCCCCCGGCGCACCCGCGTTCCGCCGGCGCCCGGCCCCGCCCGGCACGTCCGGTGACGACGCGTGCGGCGCGGCCGCGCGTGAGGCGGTGCTTCCCATGAGGTTCCAGGTTCTCGACATCGTTCCGCACGCCCCGCACCCGGTGACCGGCGAGATCGTCGACACCCACGAGCGGCTGCGCCGGGTGGTGGACACCGCGGTGCTCGCCGAGCGGCTGGGGTTCGACTCCTACGCCGTCGGCGAGCGGCACGCCGGAGAGTTCGTCTCGTCCGCGCCCACCGTGCTGCTGGGAGCGATCGCCCAGGCCACGTCCCGGATCCTGCTCTCGACCGGGGTGACGGTGCTGTCGCTGCTCGACCCGGTCCGTGTGGCCGAGGACTACGCGACGGTCGACCAGCTCTCCGGTGGCCGGCTGGAGATCGTGATCGGGAAGGGCAACGAGGACCGGCACTTCCCGATGTTCGGGCTCGAGCTCGGCCGCCAGTACGAGTACCTCACCGAGAACTACGAGCTGCTGCGCCGCCTGCTGCGCGAGGACGGGGTGGACTGGACGGGCACCCACCACGCCGACCTGGCGGGCGTGACGACCTTCCCTCGGCCGTTCGCGGGCCCGTTCCGGATCTGGCACGGCTCGGCGACCTCGACCGTCGCCGTCGACCTCGCCGCCCGCTGGGGCGACCCGATCTTCTCGGCGAACGCGCTGCAGCCGCGGGAGAACTACCGCGTCCTCATCGACCGCTACCGGGAGAAGCTCGTCGAGCACGGCCACGACCCGGCGCTGGGCTACGTCGGCTCCGGCTCGGGCGGGCTGTTCCTCGCCGACACCGACGCCGAGGCGATCGCGGAGTACCGCCCGGTCTACGAGGGGTTCGCCGCGAAGATGCGGGCCGCGCACGCCGGGGACGACCGTCCGGGCAAGGCCACCTCGTTCGCGACCGTCGAGGAGGCGGTGGCGCACGGCCCCGCGCTGGTCGGGAGCCCGGAGCGGGTCGCGGCGAAGATCCTCGACTACCACGGGGCCTACGGCCACGACGTCCAGTCGGTGTCGGTCAACCCGGTGCTGCCCTACGCACGCCAGCACGAGGTGCTGACCCGGTTCGCGACCGAGGTGGTGCCGCTGGTGCGTCGCGAGGTGTCGACGACGCTGTGGGGCCCCGACGACGCCGGCCGTGCGGCCGGGTTCACCGCCGCCGCCTGACCCCGACCCCTCCCACTGGCCGGTACCCGGCGCGACGGGCGGGCCGGTCGCACTGGTCCAGCGCGACCGGCCCGGCCGTGCGGTGCGGGGAGCGGGACGGCGGTGCCGGGTCAGCCGGCGTCGGGCAGCGCCACCGGGGTCCAGTCGTTGGCGAACTCCAGGCCGCTGCGCTCGAACAGCTGGGTGACCGGGCACCGCCGCGCGGTCTCCGACACCAGCCGCTCGAACTGCGCGGGCGTCGCGTCGGTCTCGACGGTGGCCCGGACCTGCACCCGGTCGAAGTTGGCGTTGCCCTCGGCGCCACCGACGAGCACCGCGGTGTCGAGGTCACCGCGCACCTCGAAGGTCCAGTGGCCCAGGCGGATCCCCAGGTCCTTCGCGACCAGGCTCGCCGTCACCTGGTTGCACGAGGTCAGGGAGCCGAGTGCGTAGAACAGCGGGCGGGCCCCGGAGCGGGCTACCGGGCCAGGGCACGGCGCCACTGGGCGGTGACGCTCCGGCGCAGCGCCTCGGTGTCGACGCTGTCCGGGGCGAGCAGCCGCTGCAACGCGATCCCGCGCAGCTGCCCGACGACGGCGGTCGCGACCTCGTCCGCGCCGGAGTCCGCCGTGATGCTGCCGTCCGCGATGCCGGCCTCGACGTCGTCGCGCAGGTCGGCGCGGAAGGCCGCGTCCCGTTCGCGGAAGATCGGGGCGAGTTCCGGCTGGGTGGCGGCCTCGGCCCACAGCAGCAGGAAGGCCTGGTGGAACGCACCGATCCGGCCGAGCTCCCCGAGGTAGCCGTCGATCAGCCGCAGCAGGCGGTCGAGGCCGGGTGGGAGGTCGTCGAGTCCCGGGACGAACCCGGCCTGGGTGGCGCGCGCCAGCCGCTCCACCAGCGCCTGCTTCCCGCCGAAGTGGTGGGTGACGATGCCGCGGCTGTACCCGGCCCGTTCCCCGACACGGGCGAGCGTCAGCGACCGCACGCCCTGCTCGACGACGAGCTCGGCGGCGGCGGTGAGCAACGCGGCTTCGGCCTGGTCGCGGCGTTCCTGCTGGGTACGGCGCATGGCCGGACACTAGCAAATAAACTTGCGTGTTATCCAACAAGTATGTGTAGGGTGGGTGTCAGGAGGTTCCGATGATCGAGATCGAAGACCACGCCCTGGACGCCCTGCTGGCCGACGACCCCGGTGGCCCGGTCGTGATGCTGAACCTGTTGCGGTTCCGCCCGGACGGCGGCCGGGAGAGCTACCAGCGCTACGCCGACGCTCTCCGGGCCGAGCTCAACCCCCGCTACGGCCTGCAGGTGGTGTACCTCGGTGTCGGTGAGCCGGCGCTGGTCGCCGAGAGCGGGCAGGCCTGGGACATGGTCGTACTGGTCCGCTACCCGGACCGGCAGGCCTTCGCGGCCATGGTCCGCGATCCCGGGTACCAGGCGATCACCCACCTGCGGACCGAGGCGCTGGTGGAGTCGGTCCTGCAGCCGACGACGCCGGTGGCGGGCTGATGCCCGCGGTGTTCGTCCACGGCAACCCCGAGACGGCGGCGGTCTGGGACCTGCTGCTGGCGGAGCTCGCGCCCACGCGGACCGACGTGGTGTGCCTGTCGCCGCCCGGTTTCGGTGCGTCCCTGCCCGCCGGGTTCGAGGCCACCCCGGCCGGCTACCGCGACTGGCTGGCCGGCGAGCTGGCGGCCTTCGGCGAGCCGGTGGACCTGGTGGGCCACGACTTCGGCGGCGTTCACGTCCTCAACGTCGTGCTGAGCCACCCGCACCTGGTCCGCAGCTGGGTCAGCGACGCCCTCGGAGTGTTCGACCCGGACCACGAGTGGCACGAGCTCGCCCGCCGCTGGCAGACCCCGGGCGTCGGCGAGGCCGACGTCGCGGCGCGCTTCGGTGCCGCGCCCGCCGAGCGCGCCGCGGTGCTGGTGGAACGCGGGATGGGTCGGGCGGTCGCGGGGCGCGTCGCAGCCGGGCAGGGCGAGGAGATGGGCCGCGCGGTGCTCTCCCTGTACCGGTCCGCCGCCGCGGCCGGTGCGCCCGGCCTCGGCCTGCCGCTGGAACGCGCGGCGGCCCGGCCGGGTCTCGCCGTCCTGGCGACGGCCGACCACGTCGTCGGCACCGAGGAACAACGCCGCCGGGCGGCCGCCCGCGCCGGGGCCCGGGTCGCGGTCCTCGACGGTCTCGGCCACTGGTGGATGACCCACGAGCCGGCCCGTGGTGCCGCGGCGCTGGCCGGGTTCTGGGCGTGCCTCGGCTGAGGCACGGCGGGCGGTGCGGGTCGGCCCGGTGGTGGACGGGGGAAGCGCGACGGCGCCGTACCCGGGCCGCCCGTTCGACGGGTCAGTCCGCCCGGGACGCGGCCTCGGCGGTGACCGCGCGGGCGACCTCGTCCGGCACGACGCGGGCGCCCGGCCGGTAGGTCACCGACCGCAGGTCGCCGGTGAACCGGAAGATCCCGCGCCGCCGCCGCAGCGCCCAGGACACCGGCCCGCGGGCGTCGCGGCCGACCGAGATGCCGGTCCAGGGTGCCATCCCGGTCAGCGCCCACCGGTCGGGTAGCGCGGCGACCGGGGCCCCGTCGGCGGAGACGGCGAGGTGCCAGCGCAGGTCCGGCGTCGCCGTCACGGACAGGACGACCCTGCGGGCCCCGGCCGGGGCCGGGCCGTCCGCGGTGGACACCCGGCCGCCCGTGTTGTGCAGCACGACCAGCCGCCCGTCCTCGACGGCGAGCAGGTAGCCGCCGAACGCGTCGCCGTGCGCGACGAGCACGCCCTCGTCGCCCGGGGCGAGCCCGCCGAGAGCGGCCTCGACGTCGAACGACCGGAACGCGATGAGCTGCGCGGACCGGTAGCGCTCCAGCACCGGGGTGCCGGGCAGGATCCGCACCGGCTCGGCCAGGCGGGCCTCGCCCGGCCGTCGCACCGCCAGGTCACCGCGGTCGAGCAGCGGGAACACGGTGTTCTCCCAGGCGGCGCGCTCCCAGGCCGCGGCGAGCTCGGCGGCCCGCTGCGGATGAGGGGCCTGTGCAACGAACGGTGGTTCCGGCCCGACACGCCGGACCTCAGCGTCCGGCGGGATGGGCACTGTGAGTGATGACATCAGACCCTATGGGCTCTGCTGAGAACGAGA